>CAIZPP010000103.1 GCA_903934875.1 uncultured Methylococcaceae bacterium | reverse complement strand
CTGCCGCAAGCGGAAGCAACTGCCTTGGCCGTACTTGGCCAAAGTGATCGCCGAGCGCCGCAAGGGCAATCCCGCCCCACCCATGCCCGCCCCCGCTTGACCGGGAATTGGTCAAGCGTCAAAGGGGGGCTAAACGGTTACCTTTCAATCTCAATGCCTTTTCCTCCATCACCTTGCGCTTGTGGTACATCCACCAAGTGTTCTGCATGGGTGTTATCGGCTTCAACCGTACCGAGTTTGACATTATCAACAAAAACTTTAGGCAATAACTTTTCCCATAACATACCCGCATGGTCAAAGCGATTGCACCATTCGAGAAGTTCGCTAGGCGCACAGGGAAAGTCAAGTTGATGATGCTGCTTGATTTGTTCAAAAGTTTGCCATTGAGAGGCATTGAAGTGGCTTTTTTCGTCCTCGCTGAGGGTTTTTGCGTGTATGCCCTTTTCATCAATCTCGTAATATTCAGGTGCATCGAAGTCCTTGATGGTTTCCTTGCCAAACAATAAAAGTACATCGCCCAAATTCAACTGAGATTTCCCCGCCAAAGCTTCCATGATTTTCACTTTCTGCCATTCTGGGAGAACCACACCCCTTGTTCTGTGCGTTTCTGCCATATCGCGCAAGCCGTTTAATGCATTCTCCGCAACCATCCGGCCCGTGTCGTTGCCCTCGCGTCTATGCCTCTGAATTTCTTCGTTCAAAAAATCTTCAAAGCCCAATAACGAATCAAAGCCGGTAAGCTCCGTATGAATCGCTTTCAAGTGGACAGCCAAATTCTCCAAAATCAAGGATGCGTCTGCCCCGGTTTTTTCCGCCCCCGCCTTATGGTTCAGAGTTCTTGCAAAATCCCAAAGCAATTCATCACAACAGGAATTAACAACCGAAGTATGCATTCAGATAAGCCCTCTCTAGGCCAGTTCTCAAAGTGAGGCCAAGCCACGCGGTTGAGATACCCGCTATTCGCCCCGTCGGGCTAGGCTTGGCAAATTCGTTTATGTCTTTTCGGCTCGCATGAAGCCAAAGGCAATTTGCAGGCTATATTGCCCGTTTAATCGGTATTACCTCTGCCCCTTGCTTCAGCTTGTCCAAAAAATCCGCCCATGCTTGCATCATCCGCCGCCGCTCGTCTAAGAATTTGGTACGGTTATAGGCCGTACCCAAAGCATCCGGTACGCGGTGCGCCAATTGATGTTCAATGACTTCAGGGGCAAAGCCTAACGCCTTGTCTTGGTGGAGCATGGTCCTAGCCATTGCCCGGAAACCATGCCCGGTTATTTGTGTTTTGGTGTCGTAACCCATCCGCTTGAGTGCCGCGTTCACCGCCGCCTCGGACATGGGCTTTTTCGGATCACGGCCCGGAAAGACATGTTGACCATGCCCGGTCAGGGCGTGAAGTTCGCGCAGGATAGCCACAGCTTGCCGTGCCAGCGGGACAAGGTGTTCGGTTTTGGTCTTGGAAACCGTGTAACGCCATTCCGCCGCGTCAAGGTCAATGTCCTTCCATTCCGCTTGTCTTAATTCGCCCGGTCGCACAAAAAACAAGGGGGCAAGTCGCAAGGCACATTGCACCACGAACGTGCCTCTAAAGCCGTCAATCGCCCTCAACAGTTCCGCCACTTCGGTAGGCTCGGTCAGCGAAGGGAAGTGTTCCCGCTTACACGGCGGCAAAGCCCCGCGCAGATCGCCGCAGGGGTCGCGGTCGGCCCGTCCGGTCGCCACGGCATAGCGGAATATCTGCCCACAATTCTGGTGTACCCTGTGTGCGGTGTCCAATGCACCCCGTTTTTCGGTGCGTTGCAGCACGGTCAATATTTCCGGTGCGGTAATTTCGCGGATAGGCCGCTTGCCTATCCAAGGGAAAGCGTCTTTTTCCAGTCGGTAGATGATCTTGTCGGTATGGGTCTTGGCCCATGTGGGTTGATATTTGGCGAACCATTCCCGCGCTATCACTTCAAAGGTTTCCCCTTCCGCTGTCTGTGCGGCTTTCATAGCCTTGCGGTTCTCGCCGGGGTCAATGCCTTGGGCCAGTTGCTTGCGGGCTTGGTCGCGCTTCTCGCGGGCTTCCTTCAAGCTCGTATCAGGATATACGCCAAAAGCCATCCGCTTTTCCTTTCCGTCCACTCGGTATTTCCAACGGAAGTATTTACTCCCATTTGGCATGACTTCTAGGTAAAGGGCTTTCTCGTCGGTAAGGCGATAGGGCTTTTCTTTGGGTTTGGCGTTTTTGATGGCTGTATCGGTCAACATGGCTAGGGTTCCTCCGTCCAGTGATTGCACGGGTTGGGAGGTCTTGGGGGCATCTGGTCCGGGGCATGGTGTCATGCCCCCATATATGCCCCCTCATGCACCCGGATGTGGGGGCATTTTAATGGACTTCCTAGGACATATTATAAACTAAAAAGCCAGCATTTACGCTGGCTTAAGGACTTAGTTGGATTGTGTCGAACGGGTGTTTGGTGGAGATGAAGAGGATCGAACTCTCGACCTTCGCATTGCGAACGCGACGCTCTCCCAACTGAGCTACATCCCCGGATTCTATAGGAACTCTGATTGCAGCCATCGTAGGGTGGGCTAGGCGCACACAACCACGGAGGTTGAATCGCACCAGCGTACCTGAATGTCGGGCGCAATGCGAAGAGACGCGCCCGACCTACGCTAGCCCACCCTACGTTTTTGCCGACGTGTGCGTGACATCAGATGGTAATCAATGTAACGCTTTTTGCAAAGTTTTTCAAGAGAGACCGACTCGGTTTCAAAAACCGAGTCGGTCTTGCCACGCACTTACGCGTTCTGCAGCTTCCCAAACCACGCCAATTTTTCATGCAATTTGACGACTTCCCCGACTATGACCAAGGTGGGGGCTTTGCTGTCGGCTTGTGCGACTTTGTCCGCCAGGTCGGCCAAGGT
>CAIZPP010000102.1 GCA_903934875.1 uncultured Methylococcaceae bacterium | reverse complement strand
TCAATAAATTGCGGAGCTTGTCAAAGGCTTGAACAACAACCAACACGACAGAGGTTGATATGAGACAGTTAGTGATGATGGTTTTCCTCGGCCTTGGCTGCCTGGGTTTGGCCCAAGCCGAAACTTGCCCGGATTTGCTGAATTTCAGTGCCCAAAAATTGCATTCGAAAGAAACCGTTGAATTCTGCCAAGCCTACCAAGGCAAGGTGATTCTGGCGGTAAACACCGCCAGCCAATGTGGGTTCACCCCGCAATTCAAAGGGCTGGAAGCGCTATACCAGAAATATAAGGGCCACAATTTTGTGATCCTCGGCTTCCCGTCCGCCGATTTCCATCAAGAGTTCGCTGACGAGCAAAAAACCTCGGAGGTGTGCTACTATAATTACGGCGTGACCTTTCCGATGTTCAAGGCCAGCGCGGTGCGCGGCGACGACGCCAATGTCTTCTTCAAGAAGCTGGCCAAGCAGTCAGGCACCACGCCAAAATGGAACTTCTATAAATATCTGATCGATACACAGGGCAAAGTGGTCGCCTCCTTCGCCTCACCCACCACGCCGGAAGACCAAGAGTTGAACCAAAAAATTGAAAGCTTGTTGAAGTAACGTAACGTAAATGAAACCATGAAAAACACTAACAATACACATTATTCGTCACTCTATACAGCAACCCTGTTCGTTTTATTTTGCTCCCCTAGCATAGCACTAGCCCAAAATGTCGTCACTCAATGGAACGATGCTGCATTGCAAGCCGTTCGTGTAACGAATCCTGGCCCACCGATAACAGCCAGAGCCTTAGCCATTACCAATACCTGCATGTTTGATGCTTGGGCTGCCTATGATATCAATGCCTTAGGCACAAGATTAGGCTCTGCTTTGCGTCGGCCTGCAACCGAGTTCACTGATGCAAACAAACAAAAGGCCATCAGCTTTGCAGCCTATACCTGTCTTAATGACCTTTTTCCTAGCCAAGCAGCAAATTTTGATAATTTGATGGGTACCCTAGGGTATAATCCCAAGGACAATACAACTGACCTATCGCAGCCTGTAGGCATAGGCAAAGCAGCCGCAAATGCGGTACTGAACTTCCGCCATTCAGACGGCTCCAATCAACTCGGTGATTTGCATCCTGGGGCTTATACAGATTACACAGGTTATCAACCCGTTAATTCTCCAAATACAGTTGTCGATCCCAATCATTGGCAACCTCTACAATTTTCTGGAAAAACCCAAGCATTTATTGCTCCTTTTTGGGGTAAAGTTGTCCCTTATGCCCTAAAATCGGGTTCTCAATTTACGCGGACGGTTATACCCCCTGCAGACTATTATAAAGAACCGGCACGTTATAAGTTACAAGCACAACAGATTTTGGATTACAGTGCTAACTTATCCGATGAAAAAAAGGTGATTGCTGAATATTGGGCTAATGGCCCTAGTTCAGAGCAACCGCCAGGTCATTGGGTATTGTTTTCCGAGTTTGTTTCTTCTCGTGACAAGCATACATTAGATCAAGACGCTAAAATGTTCTTTGCCGTGACCAATGCCATTTTTGATGCCGGCATTGCCGCATGGGATGCGAAACGCTTTTACGATTATGTCAGGCCAATTACTGCGATCCATGTCGTTTTTGCGGGCCAGTCAGTAAACACTTGGCAAGGGGTAGTTGATGGTGCCAGTTGGGAACCCTATCAGCCTGCATCTTCAATAACGCCTTCATTCCCAGAATATATTTCTGGTCATAGTTGCTTTAGTGCGGCTGGTGCAGAAACCTTAAAGCAATTTACAAAAAATGATTATTTCGGTGAAAATATCATTATATCGGCTGGCTCTTCAATCGTACAGCCTGGGCAAACGCCATCCAAAGATACCACCCTTTACTGGGCCACTTTTTCAGATGCGGCCGATGAAGCCGGAATATCTAGATTATATGGCGGTATTCATTTTAAAGATGGCGATCTTCAAAGCCGAAAAATCGGACAACTGGTTGCACAACAAGCTTGGAATAAGACTCTAAGTTATTTTAATGATCCTAATTTAGGCAGTTATTATGACCCGAGCATATATTCATTAACGCTTGAAGATGTACTGGTCAATGGAGTGCATTATGGCGCAGTATTGAAGAACATAGGGAGTGGGCAATTCTCTCTTGTTGACTTTTATCCTTTGTTGAAAGAATCAGTGTCAAATTCTGTTGTCAACTATGACACTAACTCGGGAATTGTCACCATTCCGTATGTTATTTCTAGTGGATCGGCCTATAGCGTCACTCTAAAACGCATGTCTGATACAATATTTAGTGTGGTGACTATTACTCCGATTTAAAATCGACCTGTTGCGCGCCGAACTGAAGAAGGACTTGGCGGAAACCAAGGCAGACTTGGTGCGCTGGGTTGTGGCAGTCGGTCTGTTGCAATCTACTTTGATCATCGGCGTGTTGCTAAAAATTGCTAAATTATTCTAGCTTAAAAACGCTGTTTAGCCATCAGCGTATAAACCGTCGGTATCACATAAATGGTGAACACCGTGCCTATCGCCAAGCCGCCGACGATGACCCAGCCGATCTGTTGACGGCTTTCCGCCCCGGCTCCAGTGGCCAGGGCCAAGGGGACAGCACCGAGTATCATCGTCAAGCTGGTCATCAAAATCGGCCGCAGGCGTAGCATGGCCGATTCCACCACCGCATCTTTTACCGACCTCCCCTGTTCCTGCAACTGGTTGGCAAATTCGACGATCAGGATGCCGTTTTTGGTAATCAAGCCTATCAGCATAACCATGCCAATCTGGCTGTAGACATTCAGCGTTCCACCTGTCAGGTTGAGCGACAACAAGGCTCCGGTGATGGCCAAAGGAACTGTCAACATGATCATCAGGGGGTCGCGGAAGCTCTCGAACTGTGCCGCCAGCACCAGGTAGATAAAAATCAACGCGAAGCCAAAGGTCAGGTACAGCGTCTTGCTGGACTCCATAAACTCCCGCGATTGCCCGTCCAATTCGGTTTGGAATGAGGCAGGCAATACCTCCTTGGCGGTCTTACCTAAATATCCCAGAGCCTGTCCCAAGGTGTAACCCGGCGCAATATTGGCGCTTACCACCACCGCGCGCAGACGGTCGAAATGGTTCAACTCCTTAGCCGCCGCGTTTTCCCGGATGGAGACCAGGTTGCCCAATGGGGTTAGCTTGCCATCCCGGTTGCGCAGGTAAATCGTGTTCATATCCTCCGGCGTGGCGCGGGCCTCGTCGCCCAATTTGAGGATCACATCATATTGCTCGCCGGCCTGTTTGAAACGCGTCACCTGCCGCCCCCCCAGCAGCGTTTGCAGAGCCTTGCCTATGTCATCGACCTCAACACCGATGACGGCGGCTTTTTCACGGTTCACGTCCAGACTGAGTTGTGGCTTGTTGAGCTTGAGATCGCTGTCTACGTTAACCAAGCCGGGGAACTGCGCGGCCTTGGCCATGAAACCGCCCAGCGCCTTGTCCAATTCCTCGTAACTTGGACCCTGAATGACAAACTGCACAGCCGAGTTGCGGAAATTCTGCCCCAACGAGGGCGGATTGAGGGGAAATGCCATGACACCGGGCAGCCCGAGGAATTTGGGCATCAACTCCATTGCGACCTGTTGCTGGCTGCGCTGCCGTTCGCCCCAAGGTTTCATGCTGACAAAGGCAATCGCCGAATTCACCGGGTTGGGCGGCTCCAAACCAGGGGCGACGACGACAAAATAAGTATCAATTTCCGGGATGGGCGCGAGGAACGATTCGATCTGGCGGGCATAAGCGTCGGTGTAATCCAAGGTCGCCCCTTCTGGCGCGGACACCACGGCGAAAATCATGCCCCGGTCTTCCACGGGTGAAAGCTCGGCAGGCAGGCTTTTAAACAGCCACACCGCCGCACCGGCCACCATCGCCAACAGCAGCACCACCAGCCAGCGCCAGCGCAGGCAGGCCAGCAGCGTCAGCCGGTAGAAACCGACGAAGCCGTCCCAGACGGTACGCTCCCTCAAGGCTGTTGAATAAAGCCCATCGCCTGCGGGCAGAGGCTGAGACTCGTTATCGCCTGCGCCTAATGGCAACCCGGAACCGGCGTTGAATGTAGGGGCGAATTTATTCGCCTTATCTTGGTGGCCACCTGGGTGAATAAATTCGCCCTTACCCGCATTCCTAGGGGGCTTGGCTTGCAACAGGCGCGAACACATCATAGGCGTCAGCGTCAACGCGACAAAACCCGACACCAACACCGCGCAAGACACCGCGAGGGCGAATTCGGAAAACAGCCTGCCGGTATTGCCGCTCATAAACGCCAGAGGGGCGAAAACGGCAGCCAGAGTCAAGGTCATCGCCACCACCGCGAACGCAATTTCCCGGCTGCCCGCGAATGCGGCTTGCATCGGCTCCATGCCGTCTTCGATGCGCCGGTGGATGTTTTCCAGCATCACGATCGCATCATCAACCACCAGCCCGATGGCCAGCACCAGCGCCAGCAGGGTCAGTATGTTGACAGAAAAACCGAGGAGATTGATAAAAATGAAAGCCCCAACTAGGGAAACCGGAATCGTGACGAAGGGAATCAATGTGGCGCGGAGCGAACGTAAAAAGAACCAGACGACGACCAGCACCAGTACGAGCGACTCCAACAAGGTGTGGTAAACCCCGTTGATGGATTCTTCGATGAAGCGTGCGGAATCGAAGGCGATTTTGAGCTTAAGCCCTTGCGGCAAGCTAGCGTTGATTTTAGGCAACTCATGGCGCACCGCCAAGGCGACTTCCAAGGTGTTGGCCGTAGATTGCTTGACGATGCCTAAGCCTACCGCCGAATCGCCATTGACACGCACGATGCTGCGGTCATCCTGCGAACCGATCTCGGCCCGCCCGACATCGGACAGGCGTATCGGATAACCGTTTTCCTCACGGATGATCAAGGCATTGAACTGTTCCGGGGTGCGCAAGTCGGTCTCGCTCAGTACGGTGAACTCGCGCATGGAACTCTCGATGCGCCCGCCGGGAATCTCCACGTTCTGCCGCTTCAAGGCATCCTCAACATCCTTGACCGTCACCCGCCTGGACGCAAGCCGGTTCCGGCTCAGCCACAGACGCATGGCATAACGACGCTCGCCACCGACGATCACACTGGCGACGCCCGGCAAGGATTGCAGCCGGTCCCGCACAAACCGGTGGGCGATGTCGGAGATTTCCAGCGGCGTGTGGCGGTCGCTGAAAAACGCCAGCCAAACAATCGGCGAGGCATCCGCCTCGATCTTGCTGATTACCGGCTCGTCCATTTCCTCCGGCAGCATTGCCCGGACCCTGGAAACCCGGTCGCGCACGTCGGCGGCGGCCCCGTCCGGGTTGCGGTTGATGTTGAACTCGATGGTGATTTGGCTGACCTCCTCCCGGCTCACCGACTTCAGCGTTTTCACGCCTTCGATGCCGGACAGCGAGTCTTCCAGAGGGCGGGTCACCTGGCTTTCGATGACGGCCGCACTGGCCCCCGTGTAAACACTGCGCACAGAAACCACCGGCGCGTCAATGTTGGGGTATTCCCGCACCGGCAGGCGCTCGAACGCCATTAGGCCAACCAGCACCAGAGCCAAGCTCATGACCGTGGCCAGCACGGGACGGCGGATGGAAAGGTCCGACAAAATCATCGCATATCCTTGTCCAGTTGGACCACAGGCGCACCGTCGCGCAACTTGATTTGCCCGTCAATGACGATCCAATCGCCTGGCTTAAGGCCAGTGCTGATTTCCACGAAACCCGGCCGCCGCTCGCCGGTCGTCACGGGTGTCAACAGCGCTTTTCCATCGACGATGCGGAACAGCATGGAAGCACTGCCCTTCGCCAGCACGGCCTGTTCCGACACGAATAAGGCATCCCGCACATGGCCCAAATCAAGGGTGATGCGGGCAAACATGCCGGGCTTTAACGCCAAATCGTGGTTAGGCAAACGCGCCCGCACCTTGACCGTTCGCGTGCCCTCGTCCAGGCGCGGATCGACCGCCTGGATTTCCCCGTGGAAAGTCCTGCCCGGCCAGGCATCCACATCAACCTCGAATTTCAAACCCTTGACCACATGGGCCGCGTATTTCTCCGCCAGTTTGAAATCCAACTTGACAGGATCAACCGACTCCAAATTAACCAGTGCCTGACCGGGGCTCACATACTCGCCCAAGCTGACTTGGCGCAAGCCCAAAATCCCGTCAAATGGCGCGAAGAGCTGGGTCCGGGCCAATCTCACCCGGTCGCGTTCCAGCACGGCTTGGGCATTTTGCAACTTCGCGAAGGATTCATCATATTGCTGCTGACTGACCAGATTCTTCGCCCGCACCTCCTTGATGCGTTTGAAGCTCTCTTGCTCCAGCTTCAACGCCGCCTCGCTCTGCGCATAGGCGGAGCGTTGTTCCTCGGCGTTGAGTTCGACCAGCACATCCCCTGCCCTCGCCTTATGCCCTTCCTCAAAACGGATGGCAGAAACCCGTCCGGCGATTTCCGGGCGCAACACTATCGACTCCCCTGCCTGCAAGTCCCCGACCGCCTCCAACTTTGCGGAAACCTTCTCCAGCCGTGCCTGCGCAGCCTTGACCGGCAAGGCCATCATGGCGGGCGGCGGCCCCGCCGTTGGTGCGGCGGCAGGCTTCCCGACGTACTGGACATACCAGCGCCTTAAGCGTTCAGACACCCACTCAAATTCACCACGCTCAATGTTGTAACCGGTTGATTGTTTGTTGTCGCCACTAAAAATTGTGGGGGGGGTCTGAACGGTTACCCAGCGCCAGACGAAAAACAGCGCCACACTCAACACTAAAAACACTAAAACACCTAATAGTTTTTTCATCATTACAGCATTTTTAATATCAAAGAGTTACTTTTAGATTATATCATTTTGCAAGGCACATACATATAAGATGGCTTAATTGAGCGTCCTTTATTATTATTCTTCGTTAAGATAAAAATGCTGTACATTAATACAAACCGGGACTCCTTGCGATGTATTAACACATAGGCCATCCAGATTAGGAAGATGTTTCAGCAAAACCCAGAACGCCGCCGTTCCGGCACTGCTCGCCGGAACCTAGGCTACATGGATGGCGGGGCTTTGGGCATCCCTGCAATCTGGATTCCGGCAGTCCATGCCGGAATGACGGAACAGCTGAAGAATCTTCCTAATCAGGTACATTTATGAAAAGGGTTGGCGAATGTATTGTTAAATACCCACTATTAATTAACTCTTTGATGTTGAAAACGCTGTAAGTTTCAAGAAATGCCGATTGCCATGCAGTGTATGGCTAGTCAATCCTCATCCAAACGCGCACTATGCAAACGGTTGCGACCCAATTCTTTTGACCGCTTCAGGCAGTCCTCCGCCAATTGGAGCAGTGCATCAATGTTGGCTCCTCGGACGGGCAAGGTGTTGGCAACTCCTAGACTGATGGTGAGATGGTAGGCAACTTCGCTCTTGCAGTGGGGAATTTCCAGGCTTGCAACCCCCGAGCGCACCAATTCCGCCACATGCACGGCCCCTGCGGCGTGGGTGGCTGGCAGCAAAGCGGTAAATTTCTCGCCTGTGAAGCGCGCCAGCACATCCGACGGACGGCGGATTGACTGGCGGAAGACCCCAGTGATGGTCTTCAGGGTTTCGTCTCCCTTCGGCTGCCCGTAATACTCGTTAAACAACCTGAAGTAATCCAAATCCATCATTAACAGCGAAATCGGGATGTTATTCCGCATCGCCAAATTCCACATCTCTTTGCTGCGCTCCTCGAAGGCATTGCGGTTGGCCAGCCCGGTCAGTATGTCGTTCCGGGTTAGTTTTGTCACCTGCCCGTAGAGTTGGTCTATCTTAGCCTGTCCAATCCGCAACGCCATTGCCGCCTTTTCCCTCTCCTTTTTACTGAGGTAGGCATCGGAGTGATAGCGCAAGCGGGTGATCAATTCGAGTTTGTCGGGCAATTTGATCAAATAATCGTCGGCTCCGGCCATGAATGCCTGTACCTTGGTCGAGGGATCTTCCGCGCCGGAGAGCATGATAACGGGTTTATCTCGGGTTCTGGGGTGGGCACGGAAAAAACGGCACAGTGTTAACCCATCTATTTCAGGCATTACCACATCAAGCAATATAACCGTGGGGTCGACTTCTTCGGCCATTTCCAGCGACTTGAACGGGTCGGAGCAGTGATGGAAGCCGATGTCAGGCTCGCCCCTGAGTAAATGCCTAATGGCATCGGCGACAAAAGTCTGGTCATCCACCAAGAGGACGACAAAAGAAGGTCTCCTGGAACTCGAAAGATGTTCTTTGGGAAGGATCAAACCGCTGGACATGGCTGCATTATCCTCGCGTTAATCCGGGTGACTTGGATTTCTCGTAGAGCATCAGTTCCCCGGCTATTTCGACAAGGGGGAGAACGCGCTTTGCCGCACCCAGTTCTATCGCCGCCTTGGGCATACCGTAAACAGCGCAGCTTGCTTTGTCTTGGGCAATAGTGTACCAACCGGCGCGCTTGAGTGTCATTAAGCCGGACGCTCCGTCCCTGCCCATGCCGGTCAGCAGCACCGCAGCCGAAGGTTTGGGCCAATTCTGTGCCACGCTCTCGAAAAAAACATCGACCGAAGGCCGGTACGGATAATCCACCGGCTCCGCCGTATAGGCTATGACCCGGTCCGCAGTGAGCACCATATGGTCGTTAGTGCTGGCAATGAGGACATGGCCGACGAGTGGCCTGTCTCCGCTACGGGCGATATTCACGGACAGCCTACAGTGTTGCCCAAGCCAGCGGGCGATGCCATCTGCAAATTGTTGATCCACATGTTGAACCACAAGAATGGCGGAGGAAAATCCCTTGGGCAAGGCGGTCAGAATGGTGGCAATGGCATTCGGCCCCCCGGTCGACGCACCGACGACGACCAAGCTCGGCAGATTTTTATCTCTGTCAGGGGGGGTGGCGGGACGTTCTTTCGCTTGTGCGGAGGAAGCAATGCGCTTGCGGACGGCTTCTATTTTCCTGAGTAACTCACGCGCCTCTTCTGCGTTATCTTGCGCCGGGACATTGACCACATCCAAGGCACCTGCCCCCATCACTTCGAAAACCTCGGAAATCTGCCGTTCGTAGTCAACAGCCGCCACCAAGATGGGGCAGGGCGAAATTTTCATGATGCGTCGTGTGCAATCGACCACCTCGGAGACCGATACGGGCAATCCCATCAATAACAGGTCGGGAATATCCTCCGCGCACATGCGCACCGCCTCTGCACAGCTTTTGACAACCCAGGCTAGGTCGTGCTGGGGGGCTCGGGACAACGCCAAACGCAAAGATTCAACAGCGGACGACGGTATATTGGCAACGGCAATTCGCATCTTCAGGCATCTCCGATCAAGCTATTAACCACCTCAAGCAGAGTATCGTCATTGAAATTGCCCTTGGTCAGGTAATAATCGGCACCTGCATCCAGACCCCGCAAACGGTCCTCTTCCCGGTCTTTGTAGGACATGATTACCACCGGCATGGATTTTATCGCCGCATTCTGTTTGATCCTGGAAACCAGCTCGATCCCATTCATTCTAGGCATGTCCACGTCAGTAATCACAAGATCGAAGCCACCCGCACGCGCGGCATTCCACCCATCCATCCCATCAACCGCCACTTCAACACGATACCCCCTATTTTCTAGCAGTTTCCGTTCCACTTCCCGTACGACGAAGGAGTCATCCACCACCAGAATGCGCTTGCCTGATTTGGCACCCGCAGCCTGGCCCGTTCTCGAATGCTGTAGGCGGTTTTTGCTAATCAGCCGGTCAATGGACCGGGTTAAATCCTCCACGTCCAGTATAAGCGCAGGTGTACCATCTTCCAACAAGGTTTCGGCGGCAATATCACGCAATTTGCCCAAGCCGGATTCCAACGGCCTTACGACCAGATTGCTTTCACCGATGAAACGGTCGACCACGACACCAAAACGTCCATCCCGGTCGCTGATCACAACAATATTATAACTGTCAGTCAAAACCGCTGCCGGAGGCAGCTCAAGCACTTGGGTCGCGGCCACCACCCCCACCGGTTTGCCGTTCAAGTAAAAAAAGTCATGGCCTTGCAGAGAGGATATATTATGCTGTTCGAGAACCAATACCCTTTCGACGCGCGCCAGTGGGAAAACGTAAGCTTCGCCGGCGATCTGCGTCACTAAACCGCGCATGACTGAAAGTGTAAGAGGCAATTGGAGTTGAAAATGAGTGCCATGTCCTATTTCGGAATGGGTTCTCACCGATCCGCGAATCTGCTGCAGGCTATTCATGACCACGTCTAGGCCCACTCCACGCCCGGAAATTTCTGTCACTTTGTCTTTGACGGTGAACCCCGGCAGAAACAGAAAATCGTAAAGTTCCGAGGGACTTAGCCCCCCTGCCGCCTCTTCGGAGACTAGCTTGCGACTGACCACTACACGGCGCAACACTTCAGGATCGATCCCCCGCCCGTCATCCTCCACCGCGACAAACAACATGCCGGCCTGGTGCCTGGCTTCCAGGCGGATAGTTCCCTCCGCCGGTTTGCCTACCGCCAACCTTTCATCGGGGGATTCAATGCCATGGTCTATGGCATTGCGCAGCATATGATTCAGAGGTGCTTGGAGTGTTTCCAAAATATCCCTGTCCACCAGTGTGTTAAGCCCGACAATGGTCAAGCGCACTGATTTTCCGAGTTGACAGGCAATATCCCTGACCATGCGGGGGAAATTTGCCACACCTTCGGAAAATGGGCGCATCCTACTGGTCGTGGCCTCCTTGTATAACTGCCGCGACAACTGGTCGGAACGGCGCTCAAAACTTTCCAAGAACCGCCAGTGCTCGGCGGTGACATCAGCAATGTCAGCGCTATGCTGTCTCGCCGCCCGTAACAAGTCAAGGTCATGCTCTACTGCATCAGTTCCAACTAAACGCCTTTCTATCCCCTCCAACCGGCCAGTCAACTCGTTCAAGCGGCGGACAGAGCGAAGCAGAGAATGCACAAAGGGATTTAGGCGGCGCGATTCCACTAAAAACTCGGCGGCAAGCCCTATCAAATGGTCGAGAAGTTCGGCATTGATGCGCAGCACCTTCTCTTCGACAGCCTCAGCCTCAGGCAATACCGGTTCGGGCGGGGCTTTAGCGGTTGCCGTCGCAATGTCGGTGGCGGGCGGGGCATTTTGCTCCCCGACCATGGCATTGCGGATGGACTCGGCCAGCTCATTATATGTTTTTGTGTTATCCGCCACCCACCCACTGATTTTACTTTCGTCCAACGAGGCAATGCGCGCTAGGTGATCGGCACCTTTCAGCAAAAGGTCAAAATGCGGCCGGGTTAAATTTAAACCCTTCTGTGCCGCAGTAAAGCAATCCTCCATAGCATGCGCCAACACCACGGCATTGGGAAGGTTGACAATCCGGGCCGCACCTTTGATGGAATGGGCTGCCCGCATCAATGACTGGAGCAGCTTTGGATTGCGGGCGTCACGCTCCAGCTCCAGCAATCCCTTGATGATTTCGGACGCTTGGTTTTCCGCCTCGACGCGGAACAATTCCAACATGGAAACATCAGCCAGATTCATTTGAGGCTTTTCTCCAGGGCTTGGAACAGGAGTGTTTCATTCAGCAAACCGATGCTTTGCTCCCCTTCCTGCAATATCCCCCGCACAAATTTTACCAATGCGCGGGACAATGAGGTCGGAACGGGGAGAATGTCTTCGTGCGAATAACGGCGGGAACTGAGCACTTCATCCACTAACAATGCGAAACGGCTTTCATTCCGGCGGATAACCATCATGCGGGGGAAAACCCGGTGCTTTCCGTCCGCTTCAGGTTTGGCGTCGTCAATGCCCAGCAATTCGGACATGGAAAAACAAAGCCGTAATTGACCATGTATATTAACGATTCCCCGTAAAATGTTGGTGTTGTAGTGGGGGATGCGGTGGGCCATCTCAGGCTGGCAAATTTCGTCAATGACACCGATAGGCAAGGCTAGAGCCTCATGGCCTACGCGAAACACCAGCACCGAAGAATGTTCGAGCGTCCGCCGGAGTGGGGGAGGGGCTGCATAATGACGGCACCACTCCTCCAGATAATTCGGCGGCAGGGACCGGCTCTCAAATATCTTACGTGCCGATGCCGCAAAAACAGGGCAATTGCGGCAATGGACAACTTCCTGCAATTTAGGGCAGCGGTTTTCGGTATTGCTCCAAACACCGATTTGGTTCCAGCAATCGTCAATGGCAGCGATAAAATTGGCTGACTCCTGCATGACTTATTTTACCTCGGCCCGCCGCGCCCGCTGCCGGAACAATTCAGCGGCCTTCGCATCGCCACGCCACTCCGCAGCCAAAGCTAGGTGCGCGAGAGCTTGGACATGGTCCGGTTGCAGATAAACCGCCTTTTGCAGGCAACTCTCGGCTTCCGCCGCACGGCCTTGCGTCTCTAACAACAAACCAAGCAAATAATAAGCGTCGGCCTTTGGGGGGCGGGATGCCAATGCTGCTTCGCAGAGTTTGCGGGCCTCTTCCGTTCGTCCTTTGTCGGCCATTGCAAAGGCCAAATCCAAAAGGTCCGGTGTGGCCATCGAGTCGGGCAGCGGCTGCCGGGCCATTCGGGATAAGTTTGGATTAGGCGGTACTGCCGATCCAATGGCTTTAGGGGTATGCTTCCTCAGTTGGCTGGTTTCCAGGGAAGCAAGCGGTTTTAGCTCGCCGCACTGGCTGGGCTTGCGGTAGGCGAAACCGAACGGATAACGGACCGGTGAGTAACCCCGGTTGATCGCTTGAAAGGACTCCGCATGGCCGACAAATAAAATCCCGGATGGGACAAGCAACTTGTCGATGACAGCCATAGCCTCATCCTGCTGGGCAGGCGCTAGATAGATCAACAAATTGCGAAAAAACACCGCATCATATGGCCCTTTGCCGCTGGCGAAACCGGGGGCCAAGATATTACCCTGGTTAAAAGCCACGCAACGGCGTACTTTTTCGTCGAGAATATAGCCTTCATCCGTCAAACGGAAATAGCGGTCACGAAAGCTTATGTCCCGGCTGCGAAAAGAATTGCGATGGTAAATTCCCCTCCGGGCTTTTTCCAAGACATGCCGACTGATGTCAACCGCCTCGATTCGCAATTGTTCTGGAACGATGCCGATGTCTAACAAAGCCATGGCAATGGTATAGGGTTCTTCGCCAGTGGAGCAAGGGAGGCTCAAAAATTTGATTGGAGCAGAAGACCGGGAGGGCAACCATTCCTCCAAAACAAATTTCTGCAAATAAGCAAATGGCTTTTCGTCACGGAAAAACCAAGTTTCCGACACCACAATGAGTTCGATCAACTCTTCCAACTCTTTGGGCGAAGTCTCCAGCAAGCTCGCATAAGCAGCCTCGTCCGCCAGTCCGCACTTGGCCATGCGCTCCTTAAGCGCCCGCACCAAGGGCGAACCGTTGACCGTTTCCAAATCGATGCCGATGGCTGCCTTCACCTGCTCCTGGATTTGACGTAGTATTCGCATGGAACATCACTCCTTGTCTGCCAACTCCAGCAAGATGCGGGAATCTCCTGTCAGCACCTTGTCAGGATGGATGATTTGCAGTATTTCACCCTCATGCATCGCCAGCAATCCCAGATAGGGGGTGCTTTTGTTCCAGATTTCAGACGTGCGCAATGTCTCAGGCAGGATTTTCACCGTTCCGGTCACCCCTTCCGCCATCAGTCCCAGTACTTTCCCGCTACCATCCCTGCGCTGTATGGATGTCAGCAAGATGCGGGTGCTGACAATGGCACGGCAAGGCTTTCCTGTCATTAAGGTACTGATATCGACTACCAAGACAGGTTCGCCCCGGTAATTCAACAAGCCGGCCACCCACGCGGGCGTTTGCGGCAACTGTTTCAATGTCAACAACGGAAGCACCTCGATAAGGTCTGCGGCAGGCAGGGCATAGCGGTCGTCGCCAACCGAAAAAACAACCGCATACAAAGATTTGCTGGTGTCAATGGACATAAGCTTTACCCTAATGCTTTGACCACCCGCTGCACATCCTGCGATGCCTCGGTCAGTAGCGTAACCGTCTGCCGTGAGCTATGGATGGACTGCGCTGTTTGCTGGATGCCGTCGCTAAATTGGGACATAGACTCGGTGATTTGCATAGTTCCTAAGTGCTGCGCCTTCATCCCTTCGTAAATTAGATCAAAACGCGGGCTGAGTGCCATGGTATGCTCAATGCTCCCGTTCAATTTCCAGCTTATTTTGCGCACATCCTCCACGGTGAGGCCAATTTCCTTGGCAAACTTGTCCATACCCATCACGCTGATGGAAACTTGGGACTGCATTTCCTTGACAATTTGCCCAATATCGAACAAGGCGATTGAGGTTTGATCGGCAAGGCGGCGAATTTCTGTGGCCACCACCGAAAACCCCATCCCGTACTCACCGGCCTTTTCCGCCTCAATGGCTGCGTTCAAGGACAGGAGATTGGTTTGTTCGGCGATTTTCCCTATCAATCTTACCATAGAATTAATATTGCCCGCCTTTTCGTCCAACACCCCCAACTTGGAGGCAATTTCGTTCGCGGACCTTGCCATATTCCGCATAGTATCATCCAGTTGATCCAGGCCGTCTTGGCCTTCCTCGGCCAAATGGCTGGTTTCGAGGGCGACACGGGTAATTTCATCCATATTTTCACCCAATTCCGCAGCGGTGGCGGAAATCTCCTTGGCAGAAGTCACGATTTCGTGGCCCGACGCGGCCTGTTCTTCGATGGTCGCTTCCAACTGGTGAATAAGAGCTGCCAGTTCGTTGGAACTGGTGCAGGTATGCTTGCCGACCCGTTGCAACAAACTCAGAGACTTGGAAAATCGCCGGTAAATACCCAGGGTGGCCAGTAATTCAAAGAAAACCGCCAACCCAACTGCGAACACGACCCCCGCTTTGGCGGAGGCGAGTAATTGGGTACTCTCCTCACTGGCTACCCGGCCAGCCTCGACATTGAATTTAGCCAGATCATCAAGTGCCTTGTTGATTTCGGCCAGTTTGTCCCTAGTGCGGCTTCTCCATATTGCAAAAGCCTCGTCCTTTTTATTCTGATTGGCAAGGGTGTGCATTTCTTCGGCGATAATCAAATATCCGTCAAAGGCCCGCTGGCATTTTTGGAATAAATTCCTTTCCGCTTGAGTGGCAATCAGTTTGGTGTACATCGCTTCGTGTTCCCGGTATGCCTGCAGGCGCTTTTTCAATTGCTCTTCGGTGTACTCGACCTCGGCTGGGTCGTTGGCATTGATGCGCAATAGCAAGGCAACCCGGTAATTGTTGTATGCGCTTTTCATTTCCGTTGCCGCCAGGGTCGCGGGCATCCACTTGGATTGAAGCACCAAAGTGGGTTTATTCACGTTCACCAATTGGTGGAACGAATAAGCCCCCAATGTCACCATGATTAACAGAAAAGATACGAAAGAAAGGAGTAGCCGGTGGGTAAATTTGATGTTTTCAAGCCAATTCATTGTGTATGTCCAGTTTATTGCGGGAGCGCTGTGCAAACGCGACCTTCGGCATGGTTGTCAGGCCAATGCCTTGACCACACGTTGCACGTCTTGCGAAGCCTCGGTCAACAGCGTCACGGTCTGCCGCGAATTGCGGATGGATTCAGCCGTCTGGTGTATACCTTCGCTGAACTGGGACATTGATTCGGTGATTTGGTCTGTGCCAATGTTCTGGGCTTGCATCCCCTCGAAAATACGCTCGAACCGCGGACTGAGCGCTTTGGTCCGTTCGATGACCTCGGTCAAGCGCTGGCCAATTTTGCGGACGTCTTCCACGTTGCGGCGAATTTCCTCGGCAAATTTGTCCATGCCCATCACACTGACGGAAACCTGCGACTGCATTTCCTTTAGAATCTGCTCAATGTCGAACGTGGCAATCGAGGTTTGATCGGAAAGGCGGCGGATTTCCGTCGCCACCACGGAAAACCCTAAACCATACTCGCCGGCCTTTTCCGCCTCAATGGCAGCGTTCAGTGAGAGCAGATTGGTTTGGTCGGCAATTTTGATGATCAAATTCACCACCGAATTGATGTTGCCCGCCTTGTTGTTAAGGATGGCTAACTTGGCGGAAATGGCATTGGAGGCGTCGACCATCTGGCGCATGGTTTCGTCCAATTGCGACAAGCTTTGCTGGCTTTCCGTTGCTTTGCGGCTAGTTTCCTCGGCTATTTTCGCAATTTCGTTCATATTTCCGCTCAACTCTTTAGCCGTGGCGGAAATTTCCTTGGCCGAGGCAACAATCTCATTGCTGGATACGGCCTGTTCCTCAATCGTCGCCTCTTGCTGGTGAATGACGGCGGCCAATTCGTTGGAACTGGTGCAGGTATGCACACCTACGCGCTGCAACAGACTGACCGACTTGGAAAATACCTTGACGACATAAAAAAAGCCCAGCACCTCGAACAATGCCATCAACCCGAGTATCAGGTAGGTTCCCCAACGGGCGCTATTCAACACATCAGCGCTATTGAGCGCGGTTTGTTTCCCACCCTCCACGTTAATCTTGACAAGTTCATCAATTGACTCAACGAATTCATTTTTTTTCTCCCGCATTTTCCCGCGCAGCAAAATCAGGGCTTCTGGCTTCTTATCTTCACGAATAAGCCCAAGCATTTGATTGCTAAGCGCCAGATAGTCATTGAAATAACGGCGGCTCTTTTCGTACAAACTCTGTTCCGTCGCATCGACGCTCAAGTTCTCAAAGACAGACTCATTGACATGGTATGACTCCAGCCTCTTTTTTAGTTGCTCTTCCGTGTAGGCAATCTCGGCAGGTGTGTCCGCCTCCACGCGCAGCAGCATCGCTACCCGGTAATAATTGAACCGGTCCCTCATCTCGATTGCCGCCTGGCTGGCTGGCATCCAGTTGGAGTGAATCTCCCAGACTTTTTGATTGATATTCTCCAACTGAGTGAGCGAAAAGTAGCTCAACACCAGCATGAGAACAAAATAGGATGCCTGGGAAACGATCAGTTTGTGGGAAAGTTTTATTGATGCAAGCCACTTCATTTTATTTAACCTGCTCGGTTAGCAAATCATACGACACGAGTTTCGCCAAGTCGTTTATTATAGTGCTTTGGTAACACCCGCAAGACTTAATTTACAGGCGGGAATCGGTTTGGGGACGTTGAGGGATGCTGTGCTCGCGCCTTCTTCGGTTCCCCACTTCAAACGCAGATCGGGATTTTTTAATGAACACAGAAACAGAGGGCACAAAATGCGGACAGCAACTCACCGCCTCGACGCATCCGGTGACGGTATTACTGGTCGATGACCAAGTGATCATCGGCGAAGCCGTGAGAAGAATGCTGTCCGAAGAGGTCGACATCTTGTTCCACTACTGCCAAGACCCGACCCAGGCCATAGACCGGGCAAACACGGTTGCGCCGACAGTGATCCTGCAAGACTTGGAAATGCCAGAATTGGACGGTTTGACGCTGATCAAGTTCTTCCGGGCCAATCCGTCGACCCGAGGCATTCCGCTGATTGTCCTCTCGACAAAAGAGGAGCCAACGATCAAGGCCGAAGCTTTTTCCATCGGTGCCAACGATTATTTGGTGAAACTACCCGACCGACTGGAAATGCTCGCCCGCATCCGTTACCACTCCAGAGGCTATATCGCCCACCTTGAACGTAATGAAGCCTATCGCAAGCTTGCCGAGAGCCAACGGCAACTGGCTGAAGAAGTGGGTGAGGCTGCAAAGTATGTCCGCTCGCTGCTACCCGACCCGCTTAAGAACGGACCCGTTAGGATCGATTGGCGCTTCTTGCCTTCGACGCAACTCGGCGGAGACTCGTTTGGATACAATTGGCTGGATGACGACCATTTTGCCATCTATCTGCTGGATGTAAGCGGACACGGCGTGGGTTCGTCGTTAATGTCCGTCTCGGCCTTGAACATGTTGCGCTCCCAGGCCCTGCCCAATACCGACCTTAGGGAACCGGGCCAAGTATTGCGGAGTCTGAACTTGACCTTTGCTGAGGAATTGCATAACAATAAATACTTTACCATTTGGTACGGAGTCTTCCGCATCAGCACCCGGCAGTTGACATACGCCGGCGGAGGGCATCCCCCTGCCCTGCTGTTCCAAGGCCCTCAGAGGCAGGAGTCTGCTTTGACCCGGCTTAAGTCCAAAGGGCCGATGATAGGAATCATGCCTGACATCCCGTTTGCCAGCCAGACTGTAGAACTTGGACCCGCCGCGAAAATGTATCTGTTCAGCGACGGGGTTTACGAAATCAGGCTGGAAAATGGAGAGATGTGGGAATTTGACGCATTTGTAAACTTCCTCTGCACCGCACCGCCTGCTACTCCAGTGATGGACCAACTGCTCAGCCGTATTCGCGCACTGCAAGGCTTAGATCAGTTGGACGACGATTTTTCAATGATGGAAATTGACTTCCTTTAAACTTCGTAACGGAATACACTCTGTCAATTAAATATACATAAGGTTAAACCATGATCATCGCACACCGCCGCGAAGAGGATTTTGATGTAGTTGAGATATCGGGCCGTCTCTTGATGGCTGACGAGCGGGAAGCCCGGCAAAGCCTAAAATCCATAATCGAAGAGGGCGTAGGCAAATTGATCCTCGACCTGAGCCAATTGAGTTTTATCGACTCCAGCGGCTGTGCGGTGCTAATTTCGTCCTTGAAAGCCATCAGGGCGCGGCAAGGCAGGATCGCCCTTTGCACACTGACCCATAACGTGCGCACCCTGCTGGAATTGACCCTCGTCATAAAATTGTTCGATATCTACGACACGCCCGAGGCAGCCATGGCAGACTTCCGTGCCGATCCGAGCAAAACCAGCCCATTTTCTGCTAAGCCGGTTTAATCCAATCTTACCGTCAACACGTCACATGTTGCGTGCGTCACCACATTGACTGCCGTTGAACCCAGCAATGAGCCGATACCGCTTCGCCCGCGAGCGCCGATGACAATGAGGTCGAAGTCGTTTTCCGTGGCAACCCGGACGATGACATGCTTGGCCTGTCCATTCTCGAACAACAACCTGTCATCTGGAATGCCGAGCTTGTCGCCTAAATCCATCAATTGCTGTATCGCCGCGTCAAAAACAATTTGATCCGGACCCACTAGATTGAACGGATCGAGAGCAAAGGTGGCGGGGTCAAGCATAGGCACATATTCTGCGACATGCAATATGCTCAACAGGGCACCGTACCTGTCGGCCAAATCTTTCCCCCGTGCTATGATTTGCTGACTGATATCGGAAAAATCGGTGGCCAGAAGAATATTCTTATACTGTTTCATAGTGTGGTCAGAGAAATTAATTAACAAATTACAGCGTTTTTAACATCACACATTACTTGACAACTCGTGCATTTGCAAAGACTCCACATGAGATTGGTATGATTAAAAGTGATGTGGGGAGTGCAAGGCCTGCCTTGCGAGGGCATCTAAGGCAAGGCAGGCCTTGCACTCCCGGTGTAAATTCAAAGATGCACGGTTCGTCTGCATCACTTTTAATCGCACCCCCATCAGATGATATGCTTGTGTGATTGCCTATCGCTATTTGTAGTTACTTTAGAAACATGAAAACGCTGTAGAATAATAGCGCGATTTAACAGCAAAATATAGTTCCATCCATCAACTTCCACAAGACTGAATCCCTTTGCGAATCAACCTGAAAAGCCTAGGCTGCCGCCTCAACGAAGCCGAATTGGAAACCTGGGCGCGGCAGTTCCAATCGGAAGGCCATCGCATCGTGCAGCAAGCCGCCGATGCCGATTTGATTGTGCTTAACTCCTGCGCGGTCACCAACGATGCCGTGCGCAAATCCAAGCATCTGATCCGCCGCACCCACCGAGAAAACCCCTATGCCAAGCTGATGGTCACCGGCTGCTACGCCAGCTTGAACCCCGAAGACACCAAAGCGGTGCTGGGCGTGGACTTTGTCGTGGCCAACCCCGACAAGAGCAAGCTAGTCGAGATAGCCAAGGAAAACTTCGACTTTCCAACCATGCCAGCGCTTGCCACCGAACCGGGTGCGGCATCCTTGTTTGCGCGTGGCCGCCAGCGCGCCTTCGTCAAAGCGCAGGACGGCTGCCGCTACCGCTGCACATTCTGCATCGTCACGCTGGCGCGTGGCGCGGAAACCAGCCGTGGCATCGCCGAGATCGTCGGTGAAATCAATGCGCTGCATGACGAAGGCGTACAGGAGGCCATCCTCACCGGAGTCCACCTAGGCGGATGGGGCAGTGACTTGGGGCTGCGGCTTGAAGACTTGATTTCAGCCATCTTGGAAAGCACGGCCATTCCGCGCCTGCGCCTAGGTTCGCTGGAGCCTTGGGAATTGTCGGAGCGGTTTTTCGCGTTGTTGCAAAATGCAAGGCTCATGCCGCATCTGCACCTGCCCTTGCAAAGCGGAGCGGACACCGTTCTGCGCCGGATGGCGAGGCGCTGCAAAACCGCCGAGTTCTCCCAATTGACTAGCCTTGCCCGCCAAGTCTGCCCGGACATCAACATCACCACCGATATCATCGTCGGGTTTCCCGGCGAAACCGAAGACGAGTGGCAGGAAAGCCTGAATTTCATCGCAGAACAGGGGTTTGGCCACATCCACCTATTTGGCTATTCGGCCCGCCCCGGCACCAAGGCTGCAAACCTGCCAGAGCAAGTCCCTGCGGCAACCATCAAATCCCGTGTGCAACAATTGCACAGGCTCGCCAGCCTACAAAAAAAGGCGACCCTAGCCCGTTTTGTCGGGCGGGAATTCCCCGTGCTGTGGGAGGAAGGCAGCGCGCCTCAAGCCGATGGCAGCAGGACATTTCCCGGTTACACGCCCAATTATCTACGCGTCGAAACCACTGCCGAGGCGGGCCTAGACTTGTGCCGGCGCATCGCTACGGCCCGATTGACAGGCATAGCCGAAAGCGGGGATTGTTTGCTAGGCGAACTACAGCGTTTTTTTAACAAAGGAAAATAATAATGGACACTCATTCAAACCATCCTTTGTATATGTGCTTTGCAAAATGATATAGCTCAACAAGTAACTCTTCGATATTAAAAACGCTGTTAAGAGGTATCTCGTGTCCGCTTTACCCAAACCCGCCCAAAATTTGTACGCCGAGCTTTGCGATCTGCCACCCCATGTGACCGGTGAAATCATCGGTGGAGTGCTGTACACCCAACCCCGCCCCGCTGGTCCCCATTCTCTAACGGCTTCAGCACTGGGAGGGGAATTATACGGCGGTTATCAACGAGGAACGGGCGGACCGGGAGGTTGGTGGATAATCAACGAGCCAGAAATCCACTTCATCCGCGATATCGAGGTTTGTGTGCCGGACATTGCCGGTTGGAAGAAGGAACGCATGCCAAAAATCCCCAAAGGCCATCGTTTTGAGATTGTCCCCAATTGGGTGTGTGAGGTGCTTTCACCTAGCACGGGCAAAAATGACCGGATGGTGAAAATGCCGTTCTATGCCCGTTATGGCGTGGGCCATTTGTGGCTAGTGCATCCTTTGGATCGGACTTTGGAGGCGTTTGCGTTGCGCGAAGGCTGCTGGACGGTTATCGGCTTGTTTCAGGACAACGCGACAGCACACGTCGAACCTTTTAAAGAATTCGCATTAAATCTAGGGGGTTTGTGGGCAGAGGTAGAGGAGGACTGATTCCATTTTACAGCGTTTTTAATATCAAATGATTACTTGTTTGGAAACCCAAGCCATGACCGACACCCCCAGCAAAACCTTAGTCCTGATTGATGGATCATCCTTTCTTTATCGAGCCTTCCACGGCCTACCGCCATTGAGTAATTCCAAGGGCGAGCCAACCGGGGCCATATTTGGCGTTGCCAATATGTTGCGCAAGCTGCTGGCCGAATATTCGGGCGCCCATATCGGCCTGGTGTTCGACGCGCCGGGCAAGACCTTCCGCGATGAGATGTACAGCCAGTATAAAGCCCACCGCCCGCCGATGCCGGATGAGTTGCGGGCGCAGATCGAGCCTTTGCACGAACTGGTCAAGGCGATGGGTTTTCCAGTGCTGATGGTGCAGGGCGTGGAAGCCGACGATGTGATCGGCACCCTCACCCGCAACGGGCTGGCACAGGGTTTTGCGGTGGTGATTTCGACCGGCGATAAAGATATGGCACAGTTGGTGACCGGCAACGTCATTTTGGAAAACACCATGACCAACACGCGGATGGATGCCGCCGGGGTGGTCGAAAAATTTGGTGTGCCGCCCGAGCGCATTGTCGATTACCTGGCCCTAGTCGGCGACAGCTCCGACAACATCCCCGGTGTACCCAAATGCGGACCAAAAACGGCGGTGAAGTGGCTGGCTGAATTCGGCTCACTGGATGCGCTGATGGCGCGGGCCGGCGAGGTCGGTGGTAAGATAGGCGAAACGCTGCGGGCCAGCTTGGACACCATCCCCCTGTCTCGACAGCTTGCGACCATCAAGTGCGATGTGGCATTGGAACTTGGCCCCAACGATCTGCTCCCCCGCCCACCGGACCATGCGAAATTGGCCGAGTTGTTCCAACGCTTTGAGTTCCATGCGTGGCTTAAGCAACTAGCCGATAACCCCGCACCCGCCCCACAGCCCGCACCAACACAAGAAAAGCATTACGCCAGCGTGTTGACCGAAGCCGATTTCAACGCGTGGTTAGCCCAACTGGAACAGGCTGATTTATTTGCGTTCGACACCGAAACCAACAGCCTGGACTATATGCAAGCCGAAATCGTCGGCCTGTCCTTCGCCGTGGTTCCGCACGAGGCGGCTTATGTGCCCTTGCGCCATGACTACCCCGGCGCACCGCAACAGCTTAACCGCGACTGGGTGTTGCAACAGCTACGGCCCCTGCTGGAAGATGCCCATAAAAAGAAAGTAGGCCAACACCTTAAATACGATGCCAACGTGTTGCTTAACCATAACATCTGTTTGCAAGGCATTGCCCACGATACCATGCTGGAATCCTATATCTTCAACAGCACCGCCACCCGCCACGATATGGATTCCTTGGCGGAAGTTTACCTAAAAGAAAAGACCCTCCATTATGAAGATGTTGCAGGCAAGGGCGCGAAGCAAATTCCGTTTGCTGCTGTGGACATCGAGACCGCCAGCCAGTATGCCGCCGAAGATGCCGACATCACGCTGCGTCTGCATGAATGCCTTTGGCCGCAATTGCAAGCCATCCCCAGCTTGGCAAAGCTCTACGAGGAAATCGAGATTCCGCTAGTGCCGGTGCTGTCGCGCATGGAGCGGACGGGGGTGTTGGTGGATGTGTTCATGCTGGCGGGGCAAAGCGGCGAATTGGCGGGCCGGATGAAGGAAATTGAAAAAGCCGCCCATGAGTCCGCCGGCCAGCCGTTCAACTTGGGCAGCCCCAAGCAAATCCAGGCGATTTTGTACGACAAGCTGAATTTGCCGGTCATCAAAAAAACCCCCACCGGACAGCCCTCCACCGACGAGTCCGTGTTGCAAGATTTGGCGGAAATGTATGAACTGCCGCAGTTGATTCTCGACTACCGGTCGATGAGCAAGCTCAAATCCACTTATACTGACCGTCTACCCGAGCAGGTCAATCCGCGCACAGGCAGGGTCCACACCTCGTATCATCAGGCCGTGGCGGCGACCGGGCGGCTGTCCTCATCCGACCCCAATCTGCAAAACATACCCGTGCGCACCCAGGAAGGCCGCCGCATCCGCCAAGCTTTCATCGCCCCTGATGGCTTTAAGCTAGTCGCGGCGGACTATTCACAAATTGAATTGCGCATCATGGCCCATTTGTCTGGCGATCAACGCCTGCTGGAAGCGTTCGCACAAGGCGAGGACATCCACCGTGCCACCGCCGCCGAAGTGTTCAACCACCCGTTGGACGAGGTGACGAATGAACAACGCCGTGCCGCCAAGGCCATCAACTTCGGCCTGATTTACGGCATGTCCGCCTTCGGCCTTGCCAAGCAACTCGGCGTGGCCCGCGAAAAGGCCCAGCTTTACATCGACCTGTATTTCCTGCGCTACCCCGGCGTTAAGGCTTATATGGATGCCACCCGCGAACAGGCCCGCCAACAGGGCTATGTGGAAACCCTGTTTGGCCGTAGGCTGTACATCCCCGATATCAACGCCAAAAACGCCCAGAAGCGGCAATATGCTGAGCGCACGGCCATTAACGCGCCTATGCAAGGCACGGCGGCGGATATTATCAAAATGGCGATGATAGCGGTGGATGGGTGGATACAGTTGCTATTCCCCTCGCCCTCCGGGAGAGGGGCTAGGGGTGAGGGGCATTCTCCCATAAAAATGATCATGCAAGTCCACGACGAATTGGTGTTTGAGATTGCCGACGACTTTATTGCAACCGCCATTCCGCAGATACGCGAGTTAATGTGCAAGGCGGCGGTATTGGATGTGCCGCTGGTGGTCGATATAGGCGTGGGGATGAATTGGGATGAGGCGCATTGAAACGGGAGTAATATCGTGAGTTTTGAACAAGAAACACTGGACCTTAGCGCATTGCGTGATGCAATTTCCTCTTTGCAGCAGGGTTTGGAGGTAGTCAGCGACCCTGATTGGTTTTCATTGAGGATGCCCGCTGGTTACTGCAAAAATTGGAAACCATGAATGAGTGAAGCACTGCTCGACATAGCCCTAAAACATTGGGAAATTGTGCGTGATATCCTGCACAAGCATGTTCCTGAGTATGAAGTGTGGGCCTTTGGTTCCCGCGCCAAATGGACTGCGAAACCCTATTCCGACTTGGATTTGGCCATCATCACCGACCATGCCCTCAGTCTTGCGGTCAGTGCGGCACTTGAAGACGAATTTTGCGAATCCGACCTGCCTTGGAAAGTGGACATTGTGGATTGGGCAACAACCAGTGCATCATTCAGAAAAATCATCGAACAGCAGAAAGTGTTGGTACAGAAGCCAGCTATGGAATGATTTGATGGATACTGAAACAGAATACCCTAGTCCTGCATGGCATGGGACAGAACTCAAACAAACAGAGCAGGAATTTTTGGCGGGACAAATCGAAGTGCTAGATTGGCAAGAAGCCAAAAAAGAATTGCGCTCAAGGTTCGAATGAAAATTCGCTCACCAAGCGGCTCCATCCGGGCTACGACACTGTTTTTTAGGAGACATAAAAATGAAAAGTGGGCAATCTACTGTAATAATGTGGGGGCAAAGTGCAGCCGTACGTATACCATCGGATGTGCTTCATGCTTCAGGTTTGCACATAGGACAACAAGTTGAGTTTGAATCGACGGATACTGGTGCGATTATCGTCCGCCCCATACACCAGGGACCCAGTTTAGATGATTTACTCGATAATATTACGCCTGATAACTTGCCCGATCTCGCTGACATTGAGTGGGGACGGCCTAAAGGGGGTGAGGAATGGTAGGGGCAATAAATCCGCCACAACGAGGTGATGTGGTATGGCTCGATTTTGATCCGCAAACAGGCCGTGAACAATCTGGCAGAAGACCGGCCTTGGTCCTTTCAGATGCCCGCTTCAATCAATTGACTGGGCGGGGCGTATTCTGCCCTATCACAAGCAAGGTGAAAGGTTATCCCTTTGAGGTTCCCATCTCAGTCGGTGATGTTTCAGGTGTTGTACTTTCCGACCATATTAAAAATTTGGACTGGCGGGCGCGAAACATGAAATCCAGCAGCGGTAAAGCTAATGCTGAAACCCTTCGTGTTGTGCTTTCAAATATCAGCCTGTTGATTGGCATCTAAAATGAGTCAACAAGCCAAATCCGACCCACATTATAGTGGGCAAAAACTTGTAGGCCGTTCTTTTCGCGGCCACGATTTGCGCGGGGCTGTGTTCTGCAACGCCGACCTGCGCGGCGTGGATTTCCGTGACGCGGATTTGACCGTGGCGGATTTTAGTGGGGCGAGGATGGGGAAGACGTGGCGGCGAAGGCTGATGGAATTGCCGGTGCAGTTTGTACTAGGTGTGTTGCTGGGATTGTCTTGTATTATGACGTTATTTTTTCTAGGAGCAGCGGTCAAGGAATTCACCAAAACTTTATTCACCAAAGAATTGACAGAAGCCGTTTTGTATTACTGGGCCTTGCTGCCTTGGTTGGGATTGCAACTTGGCTTTATCTGGGCAGCGCGGCATAGGCAATGGGAACGATTTTTAACAGGGGTAGCAGCTCTTATAGGTGTAGGTGTAGCTGTGGCTATGGCTGTGGCTTTGGTTGGGGCTGGAGTTGTTGCTGTGGCTGAGGCTCTGGCTGGTGGGGCTGGGGTTTTGGTTGTGGCTGTGGCTGTGGCTGTGGTTGTGGCTGTAGCTGGGGCTGGGGCTGGGCCTGGGGCTGGGGCTGGGGCTCGGGCCGGGGCAGGAGAGGCGCGGCGGCCACGCGGGAGGGCACCCCGGGGGCGACCTCGGCTGCCGGCCGGCGG
>CAIZPP010000101.1 GCA_903934875.1 uncultured Methylococcaceae bacterium | reverse complement strand
TTAGGTCATATCATTTTGCAAGGCAGATACACACATTATGGTTTGATTGAGCATCCTTTATTATTATCCTTTGTGAAGATAAAAATGCTGTATATAAGGATATGGCCGAAAACAACTTCCTTGTTGCTCGTTCCCAAGCTCCCGCTTGGGAATGGGGTTTTTGAAGCTCCTGCTTCCCGAAGAACGGCCAAGCAGGAGCTTGCAGAATAAGGGTTCCCAAGCCGGAGCTTGGGAACCAGCCAATTCACGGTAGTTGCCGAGCAAAAACTGTCCGGGAGGAGTGGGGGCGGGAGGCAGCGGCATGGTGTTTGATCGCAAAAGTTAAAGTGTGCGGCGGCGTAGGCCGGAATAAGGTCGTGTAGCGACCGTTTCCGGCATTCGGCCTGTCCAAGTTGCCGGAAACGCCCGCTAGTGCGGGCTTATTCCGGCCTACGGTTCCCTAGGGTTTCGAGCAGCAACAGGATTTCGGCGGCCTCGGTGTAGTGCAAATCCGCCGCATCGGCAAGGTGGCGGTCGCGGCTGCCAGAGCCTATGGCTTGCAGGGCGTGGATAAAGGGACGCAGCCAATCAGGCAATTTGGGATCGGCGGCGAGTGCTTGCAGCAGTTCGGTGGCGGCAGCCGGATTGCCGGCCAGCAGGGATTGAGTCACGGCTAACGCGATGCGGCCAGCGGTGGCGTGGTTCTCTCCGCCATCGCGGCGGTAGGCACGATAGCAGTCTAGGGCTTTAGACTTTGCTTCAGCGGCAGCGGTGGGCTGACCGTCGTCGGCTTCAATGCCGGCGAGAATGCTCCAAGCTGTCCACGGCTGGGACGCATGGCCGAATTGAGCTTTGCATTCAATCGCCCGGCGTATTTCCTGACGGGCTTGCTCTAGCCGACGGAGTTTTCTTAAGCGTATGGCGAGATTGTTTCGTGTCATGCCTTCACTGGCAAGATCGTGGCTTTCGATATACTTGTCCGCCGCTAGGCGAAGGAAAGTGACCGCTTCTTCGGTGCGGCCCAACGCGTCATCATACAACAGCCCCAGTTGATTCAAGGTACTCGCCTGTCCGGCGATATTGCATAGCCGCACCTTGATGGCCAGCGATTGCCGATAAGCATCCTCCGCCGCTTCCGGCTGCCCTGCGTATTGATATGCCATGCCGGTCTGATGCCAAGATACGGCGACGGAACCCGGTTCGTCCAACCTCGTGAAGCGCTCGCGGGCCTCTTGATAAGCTTCCAGTGCCTCCGGGTAGCGACGCTGTTCCAAGCGGACCGTGCCAAGCTGGCCCTTGCCGACCGCGACATCCCGGTCGGCACCGCGTTGTTCGTCACGTTGGATAGCCTCTTCGTAAGCCGCTGCGGCTTGGTTCAAACGACCCAAGCTCAAAAGGCATTCGCCGCGTTCCGTGATGCAAGCGGATGCCATTCCCTTTGCGGCTTGATTGTCACGTTCTTGCGCGATGGACTCGAAACCTAGCCGCGCTTCGTCCAACAGCGGCAAGGCTTGCTCCGCTGCTCCGGCAGTCCGCAAAACGCGGGCCAGGAGCCAACACGCCCCCGCCAGATCGTAGTCGGCACCGGGGTAGGTTTGACCACCCAATGCCTTGGCGCGTTGCAGCAAAGCCGTCGCACCGTCGAACGCCTCGCGCGTGTGCCCGCTGGCCCACTGTTGTTCGATCCAGGTCCGTTGCGCCTGAAACTGCGCATGGTTCCAGGTTTCGCCTAGCATTGCCGCCGCCGCATCGCGCACCTGTCCAATCCGTTGCAATAAGCGTGGCTTGCCTAGATTTCGCAACAGGCTATACAGCGAGGTGGTCAAGCCTATCGTCGCTACCGCATCCCCTGCCCGTTGCACACTATCCAGCAGTGCCAACAGATTCGGCAATTCCAGCCCGGTCAGCGTCGCTGCGAGTTCGGCGTTTTGGTTGCTCTGTTGAACTAGAAAAGCCACATAGCCGCCCATCGCCTCGACCCAGCGCAGCGTCAGCGTGTCCCGTTCTGCGGTGTCCAGTCGTCCGTGCAAATACGGGCATAGTGCGGGGTTCAGGCTCAGATGGTTGTAGGGGTTGGGTGTCGCCAGCCCGGTGGCAACCAACTCCTGCGCCAACGCAGCCACATCGGCTTGTTCCCATTGCATCATCAGGCGAAGGGCATCCAATTGAACCCCACCGTGGAACACCCCCAGCACCCGCACCCGGTCTTGGTTGGCGGGCGAGAGTCGGCGCAAGGAAAGTTCTACGCTGGCATAGACCGACTGTTCCCGGTTGCCGGGGAACCGTCTCTCCATCTCCGCCATCAGTTGCACCCATTCGGCGCGGGTCTGCTCTACGCCCAGTGTGCGGATGGACGGGGCCAGCAGTGCCAAAGTGCGGGCATGGCCGTGGACGGCTTCCACTAGTTGGGTGATGGCTGCCGTGGTGGTGTCAGCACTGGAGTGCAAGGCCTGCCTTGCAGATATTTGTACATTTTGGCAAGGCAGGCCTTGCACTCCGATTTCATTATTCAAAGCCCGCTCGAAGTCCTGCCTTGCAGATATTTGTATATTTTGGCAAGGCAGGCCTTGCACTCCGATTTCATTATTCAAAGCCCGCTCGACTAGCTTCACCGCGTCCTCGTGGGCTAATTGCCGCAATTCGCGGCGGTTGCGGCCGGCGGCAAACGGTTCCGGCAAGGCTTCGCGGCTGGTGAAGACGATCCGCGTCGTATTCACTCCCTCTCCCTCCGGGAGAGGGTTGGGGTGAGGGCGGCCGGAACCAAGCAAGCGCCCGCACAGCGCGAGGATGGCCTGCAATTCATCGCGGGCATCGTCGGCCAGGGCTTCCGGTCTGTCGGCGGCGAGATAGGGCGGCGGCAGCAGGCTTTCCATATTGTCCACCACTAACAGCGTGGACTGTTCGGCCAATGCGCGTTCAACCGGCAGAACCGCTTGTTCCAAGTCTTTAAAACTGGCGACGGAATACCCCGGCAGCAGTTGCCGGCCTAGCGCATCCAGCACGGCGGCGGCGTTGCTGTGCAGTTCGACCGAGACAAACACGGCGCGGTGGATTTGCTGCGAACGCACCATCCAGCGGGCGAACTCGGCGGCGAGTGCGGTCTTGCCTTCGCCGCCCTGGCCGCGTATCACCGCATAGCGCTCCTGACCCAACAGCCGCTGCAAAGCCAGCAATTCGCGGCTGCGGCCAATAAAACCCGTGTCTGGCGGGGGTGGCAATTCGCCTAGCCGGGTTTTTAATCGAGCTTGCCCATCGGCTTGCGTCTGTGCATTCGGCATGGCGCGGAACAAGACCGGGTCGTCCTTTTCTTGGAACAACACCGGCACGAACCAATCGTCCAGCCGCAATTCACCGATACCAAAGACGCGGCCCCGGAAGCTGTCGTCTTTCAGCTTGCGCTGGCCGGCCAGCATCGCAGCGCCAACGCGCTGGCCACGCGCCAAAGCGGCATAAAACGCCTCGACGAACAGCCGTGCGGTTTCGACCAAGACACTATGGCTCATCGCCACCACCGAGGCCACGCCGACTTTCAGCAATTCCGAGGCGACGGATTCGGAGGCTTGCTCGGCCTGCGCGGTTTGGCAGGCTTCCAGAAACACCAGCGGGATGCAATGTTCGCTTAATAATGGCCTGAGTTCATTGGTATAAACAGTGGCATGGCGGCGGTGTTCCAATTGGGTATCTTGCGGGTCTTCAAAGCACAAGCCGCCAAGCCCAACGCGGCGGTCATACACGCCGTGGCCGTCAAAATGGACCACATGATACGGTTCGCGGGCATCGCGGGCGCGGTCCAGTTCCTCGCGCAGTGCGGGCAGTGTCGGAGGATTGAGGACACGCAGCCTCACCAAGCCGCCTAGGGCTTCCATCGCGTCCACCAAAGGCAGGGCGCTGGCACGGTGGTCGATGTAGCCGCAAGCCTCATCCTCCGGGCGGGCAGTGACGAGTAATATGCGTATCGGCGTGGCGACTGGCGGCAGGTCCAGCACCTTGGTATTCGGCAAACGGCGGCGAACACGGGTAGGCTTGGCCCCTTGAAACAGGAAACCGTCGCCGTTGTGCAGCAGTTCCCACGGCAGGCCGAGCAGCAAGGTCGCCGCCTCGCGGGCATCCTCCTGTTCGTTTTGCGGCATACCGGCTTCCAGCGTGTTGTCCACATAGACGGAAAAACGGCGGCCGGCGTGGCGGTCGATTTTGGCCCAGGCTTGCAACACATTGTGGGTCTGTTCCAGCGGCAGCGCGGCTTGATACAGCAGCTTGCCCCACTCGATGAGGTTTTGTCGGACTTTTTCGGCCCGGTCACGGAAATAATCGCTAGGCCAGATGGCGTATTTTTCCAGATACCAGCGCAGTTCCTCCGCTTCAATCGGCCCAATCGGTGCGATAAAGCGCCAAGTCTGCACACTGGCGACTTCACGCTGGCTTGGGTGATTGGCCGGTTCGTAGACCAGCCGGGCTTTTCCCGAAGCGCGGCGGAGGCCGTCTTGTTGGTGGATTTTCAGGTCGCTGAGTTCGAGTACCAGTTCTTCCAGCGGCTCTGGCTTAGGCTGAGGGGTTGGTTTGGGGTCGCTGGGCAGGCGTTTGCCGAGTGCGACGAGGATTGCGTGCAAAGCCGCATCTATGCCGCCTGCTTCGCTGCTGATTGGGATAACAATCGGTTCTTCGTTGAAGTATTCTTCCAACACGCCGAGTGGGGTGTGGTTCAGGGACAGCGGGATCACCGGAAACTTATCCCGGCCCCGTTTCTCCTGCACCAGCATCGCGTGGCGCAGTTCCTTGCCCACCCATTTCGATTGCAAGGCATCCGTACTGACCAGCACGGCATAAGCCGAGGCGGCATCAATGGCTTGCTTGATTTCCAGCCATAGCGGATCGCCGCCGCGCAGTTCGCGGGAATCAATCCACACGTCTTGCCCTAGGTCGGCGAGTGCTTGCTGGAGTTGCCGCACTAGCCCGTCGTCCTTGGAACTGTGCGAAATGAACAGCTTGCAGCCGCTAGGGTACTTGGTTTGCGGTGATGCGGGCGGGGGCTGGGTTGTCATACAGCGTTTTTAATATCAGATAGTTAATTGTTAAGTTATATCATTTTGCAAAGCAGTAGCGTATAAGGTCGGGCGCGTCTCTTTACATTGCGCCCGACATTTGGGTTCTCGGGCTGGAAAGTCGGGCAACGGAAAAGATGCTGCCCGACATGCTCGAAGCCCCGTCATTTCGGCAGGGATGCCGAAATCTAGGCCAAGGACGGTAACAAGACAACGAATTTAAGCCCATCATAATCACACGTTTGCCATCCATGGTCGCTGGATTTCGGCATCCCTGCCGAAATGACGGGGTTATATTTATCGTTTCTGGCCCAAACTGAGACGGGCCGTGGGTCGGCAATGGTGGGCTACGGTGCGCATCAAGCTTGATCGTAAACAAGCAGGCTACTCCCTTAGCGCACCTAGCCCACCCTGCGGTAGGCCAGATTGCGAGAATAAACCTGCCCTAGCTAGGCTTATTTTTTCGCCGGCTTGCTGACGGTGATTGAGAACGCCTTGGTCAAACGCGCCAGCACGGTATCGCCCTGCTTCACTTCGTTGAAGCGTTTCACCTCAGGCCCGGCTTTCAGTTTGAAGGTTTTGCCTTCCGGTCCCAACAGGGTGACATCCCTAGTCTGGTAATTGATGGTCTGGACGGTGGCGGTCACTTCAACGGCATCTATGCCTGCAACGCCGGGTTTTTTGCCTAGCGGTGCGCGGGCGACTTCCTGTTCACGTTCCACTGACGGTTTCTCACCCGGCCCGCCTACGACTAATTCGATTGACTCCAAAAACTGTGCCTTGACATCGTCGCCAACGCGAATTTGCGGGAAGTTGCGTACTTCCGGCCCGCATTTGACTTTTTTCACCTTACCGTCAGGGAATTGCAGCGTGACCACCCGCTTTTTCTTGTCTATTGCTGTGACGGTCGCGGTGACGGTGATCAATTCGGCATCCGCCCCGGCTGGCTTGTCGGCCGCTGCGGGGGCTGCTTCTTGCGGTGCCACGGGTTCGGGGATGGGTTTCTTGTCCGCATGGGAACAGCCCAATAACAGCGTGGCGGTAACCAGTGCGGTGGAACCGAGCAAGGACCAATTCTTTCTATCTTTCATAAAACCTGCCTTATTAACGATGGTGTTTAAAATTCATATGGAACGCGGCGGCTTGTCGCCGGACACCTAGGAAGGCGGCGACAAGTCGCCGCACTCCAGAGACGCAAACCTGACCAAAATGGCGGTGACGAGTCCCTGCACTCCGGGTAGATGCTGCGTTTAGGGCATGTACTTGTCGACTTTATCACTAAAACTCTGCTCTTTTGGCGTCATTGCGAAGGAGCCGGTCACCCGGCAATGGGTCAGCCGCCTGACACCGCGTTCGCTCCACGCCTTGATGGATTCCGTCACATCGTCCCAAGAATGGTAATTCCTCGGGTCCATTTTGCCGACGCGCTTGTCGGCGGCGGCATACAGGCGCTCACCAGTCACCGAGTCGAGGACTTCCAATTCAAAAGCCACGTCCCCGGTGAACAGGGCCTGGCCTTTGGCCTCGGACCACACGGTGGCGGCACCGCTGGCATAGGGGGCGACGACGGAGAGTTCCTTCATGAGCACATTCGATTTTTGCGCCTCGGTGAGGGCGACCCGCAGACGCATGACATCCGCCCCTGGCGTGGTGACGACCGGGTAGCCGCCCTTGGCCACCGTTTCCCTAAGCTCTTTGTCGAAGGTCGTCGTCAGAAACGTGCGGTCTGCCGGTTCAAGCTTGGCGAAGGACGAGCCGTCGGCCTTCCCCCATAGTGTGACTGGGTCGAGCAGGATGCTCTTGTACTTCCTGCAATCGGCGTTGGGGTTGGCGTAAATCAACAGGGGATCGTCGGCGTTGCCGCTGCCCGGCTTCAGTTGCGAATAATCTCCAAGAAAGCCCGAGGCGGTGACGCTGCGGGCTTGTTTGGTGCTGCCACAGCCGGTCAGGGATAAGGCCAGAGCCAGCCCCAGCATCGAGGCCAGCGGCCATAGCCCTTGGCCGATCCTAAAACAAGACGATTTCATAGTTTATCCTTACGTTATTGACGGTTCGGTGTGTAATATCAGCCGATATGATTGTACCGGGAATATTGGTCAGAATACAGCATTTTTAACATCAAAGAGTTACTTTTAGGTTATATCATTTTGCTAGGCACATACACACAAGATGGTCTAATTGAGCGTCCTTTATTATTATCCTTTGTAAGATAAAAATGCTGTACATAAATACAAACCGGGACTCCTTGCGATGTATTAACACATAGGCCAACCAGATTAGGAAGATGTTTCAGAAAAACCCAGAACGCCGTCGTTCCGGCATGAACCGCCGGAACCTAGGCTCCATGTACGGCGGCACTTTGGGCATCCCTGCTATCTGGATGGCTCACCGCGTCCATGCGGTTCGGGCTAGGCCCCGCGCTACGCGCGTCCAAATTCGTTCCAGACGAATTTGTCAGGCGGTCCATGCCTAAATCGGAATAGCTGAAGAAACTTCCTAACCAGGTACATTTATGGAAATGGTATAAGACGCATGGGAATATCTTTATGTACAGCGTTTTCATCTTAAAAATATACCTAAAAAAGGCATTCCATTAACTCTTCAGATTAACCGAATAACCTGCGCTTACATACCCACTATCAAGTAACTCTTTGAGGTTGAAAACGCTGTAAAAGCAATAATAACGCTAGTGAAGCCAACATCCAACGAATATCAACGGCAACAATACGTTCCGTCGTCAGGTTTCGGGCCAGCAGTGCGCGGGTGAGGCTCTCCGGGGTTTCCAGGCGAAGGTAGCCTAAACCCGTGGTCGCAGATAGACGCGTTAAGGCTTGCTCGTCAAGTCGGGAAAGATAGAGGCTAGAACCGTCTTTCGGCATGGCCGAAAGCGGTAAATAGTCGCGCAAATCCACATACTCCCAAAACCCCAACGGGCGGTTTTCTTTGTCCAAACGAGGGATCGGGACGGGCAAGGAGCCACCGACGCCGACGAGTAGGCCGCTTATTGCCCCGGGTTTTCCGTCGAAAGGTGGAAAATCAGGTTCCGGAGGGAATTGCTGGCCGTCGCTGAAAAAGACTAGGCGTGTGTCACCGCCTCGTGCAGCCGTCTCGCGCAGCGCGGTATAGACGCCACGGGCAATGTGGCTGTCTGCGGCCCAAGCCATGCGCCAGTCTATGTGGTCCAGCACGTCGGCGATGAGCGGGAAGTGCCCGCAGACCTCTATGGGTTCAAACAGCACTTGGCTATTGCGGGTGGTGAATAAACCCAGCCCTACTTCCGAGCCGCAAGGCAGTTTGTCCAAGGCTTGCCGGATGGATGCCTTGACGAAACCCAACCGGTCTGCGGGCAATCCGGCTTGGTGGTAGTCACTGGCGTTCATGCTTTGGGTGATGTCGATGACGAACAGGTAGCGAAACACCGGACGTTTCAACGGCAGGGTAGGGTGGGTTAGGCAGATGGCCAGCAGTATTACGGCACTGAGCAGTGACCAGAAGCGCCAACTCAGATTAACAGCGAGGTTCATGTTACAGCGTTTTTAATATCTAATAGTTACTTGTTGGGATATATCATTTTGCAAGTATTTCATACACAGGATGGTTTGATTGAGTGTCCTTTATTATTATTCTTTGTTAAGAAAAAACGCTGTACATAAATGCAAACCGGGACTCCTTGCGATGTATTAACACACAGGCCATCCAGATTAGCAAGATGTTTTTTTATCACCCTGGGAATACTGCCTTCAACGCTCTACGTTGAGTTTATCTCCAGTGACCATTCCTTTCCCCTCAAACAAACAGTCGGACGCAGAGTCACCGTGGAGGCATTCCCACTCGGAGCGTGGGAATGATGTAATTATGATATGCGTTTACTCCCTAATCACTACAAAATTGGACAAAGTGTAGGATGGGCAAAGGCCGCTAGGCCGTGCCCATCAAACCGCCCAAGATGGTCACGGCCTAGCGGTCTTTGCCCATCCTATCAATAAGCTGTTTTTAGAGTGATACTGGAGTAAATGCTTAGTTGGCATACATTCATGAAAATGGTATGTGAAGCATGGGAATTTCTACATGTACAGCATTTTCATCTTTACAATATACCTAATAAAGGATATTCAGATAACGTTTCGAGTTAACTAAATATCTTGCCTTTTCATGCCAGTTATCAAGTAACTCTTTGATGTTGAAAATGCTGTACCGTTCACGGACCGCCTCCCGGCAAGCCCGGCAGCGTTGAATAGACGCTGGACTTGGAGCCTTGAAAGTCGGATTTTGGTTTTTCCTTAGGCGGAGGGGTAATGCGCCACGCGTATTCCAAGTTGAAGCGGGCATCCCAGTCGTCTGGGTTTAGGCGCAGCGCTTCGCGGTAGTTTTCCTTGGCCAACTCGATTTGGCTACTGACATGGGCATAATCCAAAACGCCATGCGCATTCCAGTGTACCGCGCCGTCGCGCAGATAAATCGTGCCTAGGTTGTGGAAAGCCCGTGCGCGCAGGTCGGGGTCTTGGGCATTGCGCAGACTGGCATAAAGCCTGATGGCTTCGCCTGTGTTGCCGGTTTGCTCGTAGCGCATGGCTTTGGCAAAGACCAGAATATCCGGGGTATTTTCATCCACGGTCACCCGGTCTGGGTTAGCCATAGTGCGCTTCAGCGTTTCCAGTTGGTAAAGCTTGAATCCGTGGTATACCACCCCCCCTAAAGCCAACAGGCTGAGTACATACAGCGTTTTCAGCATCAAATGGTTGCTTGATAAGGTGTATGGTGGTGCAGGATATCTTTTTAAATCAGATATTTTTTTACTATTCATTTTTAGTTAGTTTTTAAACATCAAAACGCTGCATCTCATGTATTGACTTCCAGTATTTGACCAGCAAGCAAAGCTAGCAAACACACGAGGGCTGCCCCATAACAAATTCCCGACATATCCTGTCGCGGCAACTTCTGCCGGTATTTCAAGGGATGGTTTTCCAATGTTTCCACTTTGGTGATGGCCTCCTGTAAAGCGAGGGTGTTGTCGGCTTCAAATGCTTGATAGGGAACGCCTAGCGACTGGAAATACTGGTGCAAATAATATTCCGGGGTGGTGCTTTCATTGGGGTTTTTGGGTGCTTCGGCAAGTTTTCCCCCTTTCGGGTTGCGCAGATAAATCCAATACAGCGAAGCTTGATGGTCTTGGAATTGTTGGCGCAGGGCGTCGGCAGTTTCAGGCTCCATTCTAGCCGCGCCGTCGGACACCAACAAAACAATCCGCGAACCGGTGACCGGCTGAGCGCTGAAATGCGCCAAGGCCATAGCCAAGCCCGGCGCGATATTGGTGATGCCATGCCCGCGTCCGCCCAAAGCCAGCACGGCGGAGCGGACGGCCTCATGGTCTTGGGTCAGGGGCAGCACATAAATCGGCGCGGCACTGAAGGCGACGACGGCAAAGAAGTCTTGCCCGCGCCGGTCCACAAATTCAGCCAGCAACTTTGCGGCCAGGACGCTTTTGGTTTCATGGGCCGTCCCGCCTAGATAAGTGCCGGAGAAGTTTTCGTTCATACTGCTGCTGCGGTCCACCACCAGTACGATATGCGCCCCGGTGCCTATCTTCTCTACCCATTGTTCGCGTAAATAAGGCTCTGCGATGCCCAAGGCCAACAACAGCAAGCCCAAACTTGCCAAAACCCGCAAGCTCCAGTCTATCCATAATGACAAAGGGTCCTCAGGTAGCCGTGCCAGACTGGAATAGGCCAGCGTAGGCTGCCCCCTTTTGAACAGGGGGATGACCGCCAACAGGCCAAGCAACAAGGCCCAAGGTTGCGCAAAAGCCAGACTCATCTTACAGCGTTTTCAACATCAAAGAGTTACTTGTTGGGTTATATCATTTTGCAAAGTGGTTCATACACAGGATGGTTTGATTGAGTGTCCTTTATTATTATTCTTTGTTAACTGATGTTACGCATGGAGTGGCAAAGCTCGCTTTGCCTGTCAAGGCAGGCCGGCCTTGACACTCCAAAGCGAATCACCGCAAGTCGGCAATCCTTTGCCAATAACCGCACAGGGGCCTTGTGCGTAACGACAGTTTGTTAAGAAAAAACGCTGTAAGCCGATGCGAGTTTCCGGCATAGGTTTTCCACGCGGGATAACGGATAGTCAGCGGGATACTCGGTGTCCGCCATAAAGAATATTCGCTCAGAAACGCTGAAAAACTGTTCCAACTCTGCCTTGGAGCCTGCGTATTCGGGACGGGTTTCCAGCCAATGAGGCAACTGGCCGTAGAACAGGGTATGGCCTGCGGTTTCATTGAGGGCATCGTGCAGTAGTTTCGCGCCCTGCCGGTAATTTGCCAGTGTCCCCGCTTGCCGCACCAGTATTTTCAACTCAGATGCCGCCCGCGCAAACGGCGGGATGTGGCGGCGGAAGGGCGCTAGGCCAAGTCTCCAAGCCGAGTAAATCCCAAGTCCGGCCAGTCCGGCCAGAAATGCCAAAAGCCAGCGCCAGTGGCTGGCGCTGGAATTATCGGGCGCAGGCAGGCTGGCGCGCAAAACCACCGCCTCGTCCGCCGTTTTGGCCGGGATGATAGGCGTGAGGGTGAAATTCCAGGAGGGGGCTGTCGTTTCCACTATCTCGCCATAGTGATGGAAACGCAGTGGGAGGGCAGGGACGGCGAGTGTTTCCGCCTCACGCACGCCTTTGAACACCTGATAGGTCAAGGTGATGCGATAAAGGGTTTCCTCGCCCAGTGTTTGCCGGTCACTCTGGATTGCCCGCACCTCCAAGTAATCATTGACCGCGCTTCCCGGCTGGGGAAGGCTTGCCGTTTCCAGTTCCAGGCCCGCCGCTGTCCTCACCCGTATCTCGCCTAGCAAAGTTTCCCCCATCACGATGCCGTAGTCGCGGGGCGATGAGACTTCAAGCGCATGGATAAGCGAAAGTGGTGCGGCCAAAACCGGCAAGGCCAAGGCAAAACTTAGCATTGCCAAACTCAGTGGATACCTCTTCATACAGCGTTTTTAATATCGCAGGTTGCTTGTCAGGTTATATCATTTTGCAAGGCACACACAGAAGGGTTTGAATGGGTGTCATTTTTTTCTTCCTAACCAAGTCAGTTTATGAATAAAAATACCGTGTCATCGCATCCGGGTCAAAGCGATCAAGCAAAAAAAACGGCTCGCGTCCATAGCGTATACAAATCTGCGTCAATTCCGCCCGCCGTTCGGCAAAGCCTTGTCTGATCCTTGCCAGCAAACTCGGCCTCAGGAACAGGCGGCGGCGCTGGCCGGTTTCGGGGTCTTGCAATTCCACCAAGCCAAAGCGCGGCAGGTTCTCATATTCTCCACTGTCCCACAACACCACAGGCACCACGTCATGGCGGACCAAGGCGTTAAACAATGCTTCTATCTGGCCCAAAGGAAAATGAAAATCGGAAACCATAAACACCAAGGCCCGTTGCCGACCCAACAAGGTGGCGGCTTCCAATAGTCCTAAAGCATTTTTGGCCTTGGGCGTAAAAGCTCGTATTTGTGCCGACAGTTCGCTCGCCATGCCTTTGTGCAAACGCAAGGGCAAACTCAAGTCCCAGCGGATTTGGCTGTCACAGGCAAAAAAACCAAACGGGTCGCTGGTACGCCAAGCCGACCAAGCCGTTGCGGCGGCGAATTCCGCCAGCAAAGCCGTCTTGCCGGCAAAACCCATAGACGCGGACAGGTCGGCCAGCAAATAAACCGGGATCGCGGCGCGTTGGCGGAAACTCTTCACCATCAAGGCTTGGGTGGGGTCGGCAATCATCGCCCGCACGTCCAGATGGCGCGGGTCGGGCTGGCTGGTGAAAGGCAGCAGCCCGCGAAACTCGAAACCCCCGCCCGATTGCGTACCCGGATGGTGGCCGGGGTGGTGGCCTAGCGAACGCCAAGGGATGTGGTAGTGGAATTCTACAATCAAGCCTCCGCATGCCCATAATGGCTTTGCACGTAGCGTTCGACGATCTCCTGGAAATCGCCGGCGATATTATCACCCTTCAAGGTGACGGTCTTCACGCCGTCCTCGAATACCGGCGCCACTGGTTGTTCGCCAGTGCCGGGCAGCGAGATGCCGATATTGGCATTCTTGCTCTCACCTGGACCATTGACCACGCAACCCATCACCGCCACATGCATTTCTTCAACACCTTTGTATTGCTTCTTCCAGATCGGCATCTGGTGGCGCATATGGCTTTGAATCTGTTGCGCCAGTTTTTGGAAATAATCGCTGGTGGTGCGTCCGCAACCGGGGCAGGAAATGACCATCGGGGTAAACGAACGGATGCCTAGCGTTTGCAGGATTTCCTGGGCGACGATGACTTCCAGGCTACGGTCAGCGCCCGGTTCCGGGGTTAGGGAAATGCGGATGGTATCGCCTATGCCTTGTTGCATCAGCACGGACAGCGCGGCGGTGGAGGCAACGATGCCCTTGGAACCCATGCCGGCTTCAGTTAAACCCAAATGCAAGGCATAATCGCTGCGGGCAGCCATAGATTCGTAAACTGCAATCAATTCCTGCACCCCGCTCATCTTGCAAGACAGCACGATACGGTTTTTGGGCAAGCCCAGTTCCACGGCCTTGTCAGCGCTTTCCAAGGCGGAGGCGATGACGGCCTCGCGCATCACTTCCGGCAAGGGCCGTGGCTCGGCGAGTTGGGCGTTTTCATCCAGCAGGCGGGCCAGCACACTTTGATCAAGGCTACCCCAGTTGACGCCGATGCGCACCGGCTTATCGTAGCGGCAGGCAAATTCAACCATCTGCGCGAATTGCGGGTCGCGCTTGGAGCCACGGCCCACATTGCCGGGGTTGATGCGATACTTGCCCAGCGCCTTTGCGCAGTCGGGATAGGCTTCCAGCAATTTATGACCGTTGAAATGGAAGTCTCCTATCAGCGGCACGTCGCAACCCCGCGCATCCAGTTTTTCGCGGATATGCGCCACGGCGGCGGCGGATTCGTCCCGGTCCACGGTGATGCGGACCAGTTCCGAACCGGCACGGGCCAGTTCATACACCTGTTGGACAGTGCCGTCTATGTCGGCGGTGTCGGTGTTGGTCATGGATTGGACGACGACGGGCGCGCCGCCGCCGATCTGGACGCGACCGACTTTGACGCCGACGGTGTTTCTACGATTCATGGTATTACTCTCTAGGTGTGTAGCAGTCTTTGCATTTTAACAGTGCATTGCAGAAAGCAGAACAGCATTTCTTATTTTCGTTCCCGTGCTCCGCGGCCATTATCATTAACTGATGTTACGCACCGCCGGAATAAGCCCGATTACGGGCGTTTTCGGCAAGAGCTTTAGCCCGCGACCAGACACCCATCGCGGCCTGAAGGCCGCTCCTACTTATCCGCCGCAGAAAGGTGCTATCCTCAATGAGCGCTTGCGGCGGAAAAACAGCTCAGGTCCGTCACGTTCAACCTGGACATTGCCGTATCGCCCATTGCTTGCACTTTACGTTGCGTCGCTGCGCCGTTGCGTGAGGCCTTCTTTTGCTTTACGCGCAATCCGGGATGTCACTCAATGGGCATAGATTTTTTTGCCTCACGCAACGGCGCTAAGACGCAACGTTAAGAGCAAAGAATCCCCATGGCCCACAGTACACTTAAGCCCGCCATCCCCTACCAAAGTAGCTTGGACGCAGGATGCATTCGGTGCATCATTGCCCCTACGGGTTGCGCCTATTGGGAATCTAGCCTAACAACGCGCGTAACATCAGTTAACAAGGTGAAAAAATGAGCAGGTACGTCCAATCCACGGAGTAGCTTGGCGTATGCCCTTGGCCCGCACAGCCAGCTTTGGAAACTTTGGTTCATGGCATAATGGCTAAAGGCTGGATCGACCCAACCCGCCGCTGCGGCCTGTGTGACGTATATTTCACGCGCTTGACCGGCCGGTTCGTCCAATCCGGCCACTGACTTGACGAGCAGCAAATGCTGGGCTTGGATTTGTCCGGCCAGCCAAGCGGCGAGACTGTCAGAAGTGATGTCCCAACTGGCTGGTATACCCGCAGCATCAAGCGCCTCGGGATTGGGCAACCAGACTTTTGCCCGGCCCTTATGCTGGCGCAAGTCCTTCAAGGCAGTTGCCGCAACGAGTTTGGGGCAAAGCCCGGCCAGCATCCGCCCGTATTGCCACATTGCCAAGATGGCCATTTGATGCGCCGTCTGTTCGTCGAACTGCCAGCGTTGTTGTGCCTCCCGCACCGCATCGGCAAACGGTCCCCCGCCGGGCACGATGACGGCATCGGTTTGGCTTATCGCTTCCAGCCAGTGCGGCAGATGGGGGGAATCCGCCAAACTGCCGCCGAGCTTGACCACCCACATCCTTAGGGATAACATCCTTTTACAATTGGCATTAAGGCCACTGAGTTCATGTTTCTTGATACAGCTACGGTAAGCGGATGTTTTATCGGGGATGTTATCCCTCAACCAATTTCAATCCGTAAGCTGGCATCCGATTCGTGGGCGTTGATAATATCGTTGTATTTTACGACCAGCTTGTCGATGGTGATCTTGCGTTGGTCTGCCTTGAACAAACTCATTTCGTAAAGGTTACAGGTTAGAAATTGCAAGGCGTCCATGATTTCCACTCGCCCCTCAATGCCAAAATTTTCAGCCATAGATTCGGCTGCGACCAGTCCTTTGCCTGTCGTAAGAATAATCGGTCGTTTCCCTGATTGCAGATTGGCCCTGCATTTCAGCAATAGAGCCTCGGATGGTGCAGTAGTGCAATGGATAATGGCCTCGTCAATAACGAAATCAGTAAGAATCTTGTTAATGCTTCGCCCGCTCAACCCGGCAACTTGTCCACCACCTTCAGTAATCAAGTCTCCCGAGTCTAGGGGAAAGTCCATCTTTTGCGCTTTGCGAGTGATAACCAGCACGGTACCCAACCAGCCAACATTGACGATTTGATTTTTGTCTCGAAACGCTGAGAGCTTGACGGAAAGATGCTCGTTAATCATTGGCTTCTACAAGGGGTAAGAGAAGATGCTTGGCTAGCCATTGGGTCACGGGCACTGCAACTCCATCCCCCATTGCTTTATAACCGTCATTATAGCTGCCGGGTAGTTTATAGCTGTCTGGTGCCCCCATCAGTCTGGCAGCTTCTCTGACTGTTAGTAGCCTGCAAACGAGATGGCCGCTGTTAATTAAAACTAGAAGCTGCCGGCTGCTACCACCCTGAGGTGTTCTCAAGCACCCAGCAATATGGTCGAAACGAAGCTCGAGCACTTGGTGACCATTGCGAGTCCGCTTGTAACCAGGAGCAGCAAAGGGTTTATTATGCGGCAACATTTCGAGTAGTTTAGCGTGTCTTGGTGAAATAAGCGCAAGGTTCCGTTTTTGAGTTTCGTCATCTTGGGGCATGGCATCCCACTCAACAATATCTTCAAGGCTTATTTTTCGTTGCGGAGGAAGTGGTAAGTTCCACCAAATCCAGTCCTTTAAGCTGTCACATGCTCGAATAATGGAACTTGTATGCAACCAATTTGGCACGGTTCCAGTTAATGATGAAGGCAAGCAAGCTTTTTCGACAATCGCAACAATGAATATGCGGGGGCGCGATTGGGGAATCCACAGTTCTGCATTGATAAGCATGGCACCGACACGGTAGCCTCTTTCGACTAAAGCTTCGTGCAGAATCCGATAATGTGCCCCCCCATTGAGGGAAACCAAACCAGTGACATTCTCAGCCACAAGAATCTTAGGGCGGCTAGGCATCTCATCAATAACGCGAAGCCACTCCCATACCAACCCGCTACGTGAAGCGTGAATACCATCGGTCAAACCCGCCAAGGAAAGGTCTTGACAAGGGAATGAAGCCCACGCTAAAGGTGCCACAGGCAGGCACTCACCTTGAATACTCTCAATGGAACCAAGCTGAAAATGCCGTTTCCCATGATTTGCCGAATAGACATCTGCTTTTTTCGCGCAATTATCATTTGCCCATAATGGTGTAAACTTACCACTGAATCCTTCCGCTACAAGGCCAGAACCGGCAAAAAACTCCAAAAAACCATGCTTGGCACGTATTGCCTTAACAATATAGGGTGCCGCAGTCTCGCGACTGGGTACAATAGAAGCTAAGCGGTTGAATTGCTGTAATGTTTCTAGCATGGTTTAAAACGGAAACATAAAGGAACCATATACTGGGTTGCCATGAAGGTACTTTTCATGGTCAGGGGAGTTGATGCCTTCGACATGACCGTTAGATAGTAAAAAGGAGGTTAGTTCTACACATTTTGCCAGATGCCAATCAACATCAACCGCCCACATGCCACCAACCGGCCTCTCCCGCCTTAAAATGATTGAGCAGGGTCAACATCGCAGCGGCTTTATGGTAGCACTCCTGATATTCCCGTTCCGGGTCCGAATCGACGACAATGCCGCCGCCGGCCCAAAAGCGGATGCTATTTTCAGAGTGCACCAAAGTGCGGATGGCGATGTTGCTGTCCATATTGCCGTCGTAGCCTATGTAGCCGATGGAGCCACAATAGACACCACGCCGGTGGGGTTCGAGTTCTTCGATGATTTCCATCGACCGAATTTTCGGCGCACCGGTGATGGACCCGCCGGGGAAACAGTCGCGCAGCAAATCCAGCGCATGGTGGCCTGCTGCCAAGGTGCCGCGCACCGTACTGACCAGATGGTGGACGGTCGTGAAACTTTCGCTGGCGAATAAATGCGGCACATGCACCGAGCCGGGTTGGCAATTCTTGCCGATGTCGTTGCGCAGCAAATCCACAATCATTAGATTTTCCGCCCGGTCCTTCAGACTTTCTTGCAGCGCCTGGAGGCTGTACATGTCCTCTTCCGGGTTCGGAGAACGCGGGCGTGTGCCCTTGATGGGTTTGGTCTCCACCGTCCCGCCGCTGACCTTGAGGAACCGTTCGGGCGAAGAACTCAATACCTGTACCAGGGGGAAGTTCAGGAAGGCGCTGAACGGGGCAGGATTGATGTGGCGCAGGGTTTCGTAGGCGGTCCAAGGGCTTCCCCGGCATTCAGCCTGGATGCGTTGCGCCAGATTCACCTGGTAGCAATCGCCCTCGCGAATGTAGTGCTGGATACGTTGGAATGCCTCGGTATAAGTCGCACGGTCCATATTGGACTGGGCTGCACTAATGACGCTGAAGCCTTCACGGGGCCAGTTGATGATTGGAATTTGGCTGAAGCTATGGCACAGGTGCGGCCAGCGGGCGAGGGTGGCCGGGTCGCGCCCACCACCCACCAGCCAAGAGCGGCGTTCCTGATGGTCAACCACCACCGCCCAATCGTAAATGCCGACGACCATATCGGGAATGTGTTCCTCATCGGCGGCAAGAGACGGCAGCTTCTCCAGGCGCCGCGCCAGATCGTAGGCAAAATAACCAATGGCCCCGCCGTAAAAGGGCAATTCCGAGTCTGTTTCCACGGTTTCGCCTAGCGCCTCCTTGAGCAGTTGAAAGGGGTCTTCTGCTGACAGCCGACTGTTTCCGCCCGCTTTAATTTCGGTGGAATTGCCCTTGGTGATTAAGGTGCGGCAGGGGTCAGCCGCGATGATATCAAAGCGGCCTTGGCGGCTATGGGGAAAGCCGCTGTCTAAAAATACCGCCCAACTGCTATCCGCCCAAGGCATGAACAAAGCCGCGCTGTCCTCAAAATAAGGCAGTTCTTCGATTCTGGGTAAAGTATCTGACATTAGATGAGCCTCGCCAGACAAGCCACTGCCCACGCGGGTGCGCAATCCGCTGGCTTGAATTCTGATGTCGGCGTAATGATGGGATACAAGTCGGAAAAGTCCAAGTAAGTGTGTCCAAGTCTTTGTGCTAATTCTTGCACTAGAAAGCGTCCAACGCCAGCACCGATTACAGGGGCGTCACCTTTTAGCCAGCCCAGCGACAATTGTCTCATGCACGCTTTGGTCAGATATTCCAATTGCCGTTCGCGAAAATAATAAGCCAAGCGCTGCCAAGTCTCGGGTGTGGTCGATTCCATATCCAGCCCCAGCAACCGGGCAATGCGCCGGATGCTGTCGGTGATCGCCTTCCCGCCGCCGTCCGCCGTGGGTGACTGGTCGGCGTGTTCGGGCAGTTCCCCGGTCAGACGGTAGACATCGGCCGTGGTGGCGAAATGTTCGGCCATCAGCCCAATCCACTCGCCCGCAAACGGGGCGTGTTTTACCAGTGACATCAAGGAGGTGCGCACCACTCCGCAATAAACCAGTTCGCCGTGACGCAGACGCTCGTAATCAGTATAGCCTCGCGCCAGCACCTCGCCGTGGCGCAATAGCAGAAAATCGGCTGTGGTACTGCCGATGTCGATGAGCAGCCCCTGATCCAGCCTAGAGGCCGCATAGAAGCCAGTGGCCAGCCAGTTAGCGGAGGCTATGGCTGGGATATCTTTAGCTTGCACTTGACGTACGGGTAAAAAGCCACCCGCACCGGCAAAAACTAGGATAGTTTCAGCCGGCACATGTTCACATAAGGCATGCAATAGGCCAAACACACCCTCCTCGCGGTTGGCGAACAAGTCTGCCAATTCTCCGGTCATGGTGACAGCGTGGCGGCAAGCAGCCACTAGCTCCAATTCATCGAAGACAGCGCGAACGGCAGCGTGGAAATGCTCCAATCCCAGCCAAAGCGGGCATGATTTTTGGGTGACGGCGGCGATTTGCTCTCCCGCCAGCGCCACGGCCTTGAGATGGGCGCCACCTATGTCCCAAGCAATGAGGTCAATCGCCACAGCTTACCCTTAAGTCGATATGCACGGGTTTGCCTGTGCGGGCGGGTAAAAAATGCAACTGGCCGGTAGTTAATAGTCGCAGCACCGATGCCGCAGGATTTTCACCCAGCGCCGAGCGCAAACCCGCATAGGAAGTTGTCAGCCGGGGATTGATTTCGAGTATGACCGGCCCGTCATCGGTCAGAATCAGGTCAATGCCGGCATAACCCCAGAGTTCGGGCACGGCGCGGGCGATACCTTCGGCGAGGGCTTGCAGGCTCCCGTCGGCATCTGCAATGGCGTTGACAGTAACGCCACGCAAGACGAACCCTGCGCCGACCCGGTCAATCCACTGCCGGTTGCAACTTAATAACCGCGCCCGGCCATTGGCAAACAGGACCGAAAGACTGACTGACTCGCCTGTCAACAGAGGCTGGGCAATCCAAGCGTCCGTGCCGGTCCATGCTTGCAATTGGCCGGCATCGCGGATGATCAAAGCCCCTTCGCAACCCACGCCATCGTCGGGTTTGATGACGAATGCCTCCCATGCTGGACGCTTATCATTATCAAGGGTGCCGGTGCACACCACCGGCAGGCCAAACTCCGCAAGACGCCGGGCCGTATTGAGTTTGCTGGCGGCAAGGCGGACGGCGGAGGCTGGGCAGGTTAACAGTGTTTTTCCGGCGGCTTCCACATCTAGGCAGAGTTGCTCCAAGATGCCGCCAGTTTCAGGCGCGATGGGCCAAATGGCATCGCAGTGGCTGATCCAGTACTTCCAGGCGGTCTGGAAGGAATTGCTGGCAGTGACCATGACCGCCTGGACGCCATCAGCGTGAAAAGGTAAGGGAAGGCGGTCGTCGCGCAGTATAATCAACTCCAAGCCGTGCTCTTGCGCGAGAAGGTCGCCAACCAGCGCCCGCAGCATCGTATCGCCTTCATTCGCCAAAGCGTGGGGCATGGCTTCCTGGCGCATCCCTCCGCCGGTGACATATTCCAACAGCAGTATTTTCAAGCGAGTACCCTGTGCAAATCATTCCCGTGATCGATCTGATGGACGGCTGCGTCGTCCACGCCAAGAAAGGGCAACGTGACCACTACAGGCCCATACAAACGCCTTTGTGCAAGGGTTCCTCCCCCTATGCGGTCATTGACGGGCTGCTCGGTTTGCATGGCTTCAACACGCTTTATGTCGCCGATTTGGATGCGCTGACGGGAAGCGGCGATCACCATGAATTGCTCGGGCGTTTGCAACGGGATTACCCCCAGTTGCAATTTTGGATAGACCAAGGCTTGCCGCCGTCGGGACTGGCTAGCCCCGCAGCGAACTGGGTACCGGTCATAGGCAGCGAGTCACTGGTCGGCAAAAACCGGGGATACTTGTCAAGTGTGGACAGGGAGTTCATCCTCTCGCTGGATTTCATGGGGGACGATTTGCTGGGGGGGAAGAGCCTGCTTGAAGACGCTGGCCTTTGGCCCGGCACCCTCATTAGCATGAGCCTTTCCCGCGTCGGCGCCAACGAGGGGCCGGACTTCCCGCGCTTGGAATGGTTCCGGGCGCAGTGGCCAGAAAAATACATCATTGCGGCAGGCGGTGTCAGAAGTGAGGACGATTTGACTCGCTTGGATGGACTGGGCATTGGCGGCGTTATGCTTGCCAGCGCCTTGCATTCAGGAGCCTTGCATCCATCGGTATTGCGCAGTTTTGAAAGCAAGGTTGCCCCAGTTGAGGGGCAACGATTGCATCTCGCTACTACTTTTTAGGATTAGGTAAAAACAACTTCCAGAAAGCCTGTCTAGGAAAAAGCGCGCTAATTCCATCCAGAGACTCAATTCAGGGAAATTGTTCTCCGCCATATATCCTTAGTTCGGAGCGAAGGGGTGCTTGATCGAGCCTTTCTGAGCCACAACTTCAGCGGCGGTCGGCGAACCCTGGACGGCGCGTTTGATCGCTTCGCGGGTAGCTTTGTAGTTGAACTCTTGAATCTTCGCGTCGTCTTCAGCCAGCCAGTGGATGAACACACCTACGCAAATGAAAATATCGTCGGCTTCCGCGGCGGGAATGGTGCCATCTTCAACGGAATCGGCAACTGCCAAGGCGACCCCGCGCTGTGCAGGCCCGAACATCTGCACGGCCTGTTTGCCGTTTTTGATGGTGACTTTGTTGAATAGGATAGTGCTTGGTTTGACGGCCAAGTTCGGGGCGACGACAGCCAGCAGGGTGCTGAAGCCATCCTTGTTATTCACCAAGGCGTTTGCGAACGCCGTTTCCGCGCTACTGCCACGTGGACCCAAGATTAGGTCAATATGGGCGATTTCATTGCCATCACCCACCAAAGACTCGCCTATCAGCAACTTATCAATTTTCGCCATTTGCTTCTCCTGTTGTAATTTAAAAATGGTCAGTATTTTATAGTCTACGACATCGCCTAGTTTTTATTTTAAAAAAATACAATGTCGTATTTTAGCTTAAGCTAGACCCGCGAACAGGATGCTCAAGTTAGCCTTCAAAGAGCCTGTCCAGCCGTACCGCTAGAAGGCAGGCCACCGTGAGGTCTGCCGTCGTGCCAGGATTGATCCCGGCCGACTTGAACTCGGCATCCACCTTTCGAATAATCCGCATGGCTTGCTCAGGTCTGCCGGAAACGGCTATCGCTTGCTCGACCAGCGTCATTCTGTTCACCACCCTCCTAGTGCAGCGGTCTCCAAACTTGCGCTCTATATGGCTATCCGGGAACGCCAACAGCAACCCGGTGAACACGGCCAAAGTAGCCCATTGTTCATCACCCCATAGATTTAGCCACCTATGATAACGTGGAATTGCCAAATCAAAAACATTTCTGTAGTTATTAGTATATTGCCAAGCAATGCGATCCCGTCCCTCGGCGATTTGCATGGCCTCCAAAAGGGTCACAGTGGGATCTGATCGGACATCCTCCTCCGCAGATTCGCCCAAGCCACCGGGTGCGGCAAGGCGGATGGCGCGGTATACCCAAGCGGCATCTTCCCGCGTGGTGTGGGCCAGCACATGCCGCAAATTCTCCCTCAATGGCGTTTCTTTTGTTCTTTTGAGTGCTGCGGAAGTAAAGCGACACGATACTCCCTCTCCCTCCGGGAGAGGGCCGGGGTGAGGGCTATCGCAAGTCTCTACACTTCCGCTGCCGTCAACATTTAAACAAGCCTCCATCAAGGGTGCGGCTAACAGCACGATGCCTAAGTTGGTGTTGCAGCCCACAGCGTTCCGGGTCGCGGCAATGGCATGGAGAATTTTCTCGCCCAAAGATAGCGCCGGGTCGCAAAGCGGTGGGGCGCTGGCTTTGGCGCTTTGGCGAAAATCCTCCACCGACATGCCGTGGCCTGCAGAATGGATGCTGACATTGCCCGGTTTGAATGCCTGTAACTCGGCTTCGCAAGCATCAAGATAGGCTTGTTGCAGTGATTCCGGGTTGATGAGGTTCATCGCTAGGGTGCCGACGCTTGCTGACGGACAGCAGAATCTGCGCACAGCGAGAGGAAATCGTCCGCCAGCAAATCGGCAATGACAAGCTCACTGACGCTTTGCAAGCCCTTCCAGGCCGGCACACTGTTGACCTCGATGACGCTATAGCGGCCTTGGGTATCGCAAATGATATCCACCCCGGCATAAGCCATGCCGATGGCGCTTGCCGCATCTTCGGCGAGTCGGCACAGCAGCAAATCATTCAGGCGCACCGGCTCGCAACGCCCGCCTTGGGCGACATTGTTGAGCCAACTTTGGCCACAACGCCGCATGGCCGCCACGGTCTTGCCACGGATGACGAATACCCTAAAATCATGGGATTGCTCGCCACAATGGACAAAGCGTTGCAAATAGAAAACGCCGTTGCTTTCGGCCAGAAACTCCAAGTCTTCCGTTTTCTGATGGCGCTGCAAGCCCTCGCCTTGCGAGCCGAACAAGGGCTTGCTGACGATTTGATGACCCTGATCAATCTCCCGTTTAGCCAAGTCCTGCGCGTCTTCGCGGCTGTTCACGACCCAAGCGGGGGGCGTGGGCAGGCCTGCTTGGCGCAGCAAGAAGCTGGTCATGCCCTTGTCAACCGTGCGCTCAATGGCATGTGCATCGTTGTAGACTGGAATTCCCAGCAGTTTAAGGCCGTGCAAAATATCCAGATAGAATGTCACCTGCTCTAGCGAACCACCCGGAACGCCGCGCACGAACGCGCCAGCCGGCAAACTTTCCGCGAAGCCTGGGATGGCAATGGAGGGGTCGCTGCCGTCCAAATTCAGGCGGCAGGCGGTGAGGGACGCATAACAGGAATCCACGCGGCGTGCCGCAAAAGCCCGTTTGAGCCGCGCCCCATGCCAGCCGGGGTCGTCGGTGAAGATGGCGATTTTGAGCATTTATGGCTTTTTCAACATCGTTTAGTCCGGGGCAAATGGCGGATTGTCGCTGGCGCTCCGAATCCGCCATGCGCTTACGGGTAGGGTTAAAAGACCGGCCCTTTAGTATAAAGCGACAGTCTCAGTTACAGAACCACTATTGTATTGAGAATGTGTCATTTGTATTTCTCGATAATGGCCCCAACAATTTTAATAACGTTTGGCTTGTCAGGTTGGAGCAAAGCAGGCAAGCCTAATCGTAAGCGTTCACCCCCTACCGGAAATCCCCTCACCCCCAGCCCCTCTCCCGCAGGGCGAGGGGGGGTGAACGCTTACGCCTAATCAAAGGGGTCAGACACAATTGATTTGACGCTTTTGATTCCCTTTTCAATTGGATGCAATTTAGGCGAATTCATCCATTCCGTCAATGGCATCGCTTAGACGATGATACCAAAAAAGCTGGTCAATTCAGGCCGGAATGATGGGCTATTTCTCACACCTTGGCCCAAAATGAGAATTGCTGGCAGTGCCTGCGACCATTGAACAATGAGGCGAATATCGTGTAAAGTGCATGAAACCCGCAAAACCTACTGGCCTATGCTAACCGCCCTCAACCCTTACGACCGCAACCAGCCGTTTCCCAACGTGTCCGAGGCGCTAGTCGACCCCAACGGCCTGCTGGCGGTTGGAGGTTGCCTGTCTCCGCGCCGCTTGGCCAACGCCTACCGGCATGGCATCTTCCCATGGTACGGGGAGGGCGAGCCGATATTGTGGTGGTCGCCCGACCCTCGGCTGGTGTTGTTTCCAGAACAGTTGACGGTCTCCCGCAGCCTGCGTAAAACGCTGAAAAATGGCGGTTTCAGCTTTAGTTACGACCATTGTTTCGAGCAGGTCATCACCGCCTGCGCAGAACCCCGCACCTATGCCGATGCCACTTGGATTTCCCCCGAAATCAAGCAGGCTTACTGCCAATTGCACCAACTGGGTTTGGCGCACTCCTTTGAGGCGTGGCAGGATGGCCGCTTGGTTGGGGGATTGTACGGCTTGAGCTTAGGCGGGGTGTTCTTTGGCGAATCCATGTTCCACCGGGCGAGCAACGCCTCCAAGGCCGCATTTGCCTTCGCAGTGGGCCAGTTGCTGCAATGGGGCTACCGCCTGATCGACTGCCAAGTTTACACCGCCCATCTGGCTTCCTTGGGCGCGGAGGAAATACCCCGTGCGGCATTCATCGGCCTGCTGGATGATTTTTGCGATCTGCCGGTTTCGGTTTCCGCATGGCATAAAAAGAAATGAAGCACATCCAACTTTTCCAAGGGCAGGAACAGACCTGCTCCTACCTGCCAGAGCAGTTGTCGCGTTCGGCTTATGTCGACACCCACCTTGAGCTTGATGTTCCGACCTATTCCGGCCTGGCCGCGCTGGGTTTCCGCCGCAGCGGCGATATGGTCTACCGCCCCTATTGCAGGTCATGCTCGGCCTGTGTGCCGATACGCTTGCCAGTGGCGCAATTTGCGCCCAATCGCTCACAATTGCGCACACTCAGTAATAATACGGATATAAAAATCGTACCCAAACCGGCAGAATTTGTCGAAGAGCATTATAAGCTGTTCATGCGTTATCAGACCAGTCGGCATGAAGGCAGTGGCATGGCCGACTCGTCACCGCAAGACTACATCGGCTTTCTGGGTTCCTCTTGGGCCGATACTTGGTTCGTTGAGTTCAGATTGGAAGAACAACTCGTCAGTGTCGCGATAGTGGACCGGCTTGTGCAAGGGATGTCGGCGGTCTATACCTTCTTCGATCCCGCCTTCAGCATACGCGGGCTAGGAACCTTGGCAGTCCTCTGGCAAATCGAAGAGTCGAAACGTCTGGGGCTTGATTGGCTTTATTTGGGCTATTGGATTGGCGCCTGCAAGAAAATGAACTACAAAGACAATTTCCGCCCGTTGGAGGCGATGATCGGGAACTGTTGGAAGAGATTTGAAAAGGGCGAGAAGATTAGTGCCTGATATGTTAAGATTGATGATTATATCGCCCTAGCTTATGGGTTCCGGTTTACCAGTGGAGTTTTATGTCTAAAGAAGATCAAATAGAAATGGAAGGCAAGGTGATTGAAACCTTGCCCAATACCACATTCCGCGTAGAGTTGGACAACGGTCATGTGATTATCGCCCATATTTCCGGCAAGATGCGCAAACATTACATACGCATCCTGACCGGAGACCGGGTTAAAGTCGAAATGACCCCTTATGATCTGACCAAGGGCAGAATTACGTTCCGCCAGCGCTGAAAGGCAGCCCTATCAAGCTGTCTCCGGTGCCTGTTCGCGCAAGCTCACGATAGCGAATGACAGTTTGCCGTCTTCAACGCTGATTCTTACCATGCCGCCCCCGGCCAGCTTGCCAAAGAGAATTTCGTCGGCAAGCGGTTTCTTGATGTTTTCCTGAATCACCCGCGACATGGGCCTAGCCCCCATCTTGGGGTCGCAGCCGTGAACGGCCAGCCATTCTCTAGCGTCGGGTTCCAGTGCGAGCGAAACGCGCTTTTCCGAAAGTTGCGATTCCAGCTCGAAGATGAATTTATCCACCACCTGACGGATAATATCCATATTGAGCGGCTTGAACTGGATGATGCCGTCCAGGCGATTGCGGAACTCGGGCGCAAACAGGCGTTCTATGGCCTTCATTGCGTCGGTGGTGTGGTCCTGTGGGGTAAAGCCTATCGAGGCGCGGTCAACATCCGCCGCCCCGGCGTTGGTTGTCATAATCAGCACAATGTTGCGGAAATCAGCCTTGCGCCCGTTGTTGTCGGTCAGCGTTCCATGGTCCATGACCTGTAGCAGCAGATTGAACACATCCGGGTGGGCCTTTTCGACTTCATCCAGCAACAGCACCGCATGGGGCGTTTTGGTGACTGCTTCGGTCAACAATCCGCCTTGGTCAAACCCGACATAGCCGGGCGGTGCCCCAATCAGACGCGAGACCGTGTGGCGCTCCATGTATTCCGACATGTCGAAGCGGATCAATTCTATCCCCATCACTTTGGCAAGCTGCCGGCTGACTTCGGTTTTACCAACGCCGGTAGGCCCGGCGAAGAGGAACGACCCGACCGGTTTTTGCAGTTCCCGCAGGCCCGCACGCGATAGCTTGATGGATGAGGACAGGGCTGAGATTGCCTCGTCTTGGCCAAAAACGAGCAATTTCAGGTGTTTTTCCAGATCCTTCAATTTGTCTTTGTCATTGGTGGAGATTGTCTTGGGCGGGATGCGGGCAATCTTCGCGACGATATCTTCAATTTCCAAGGTTCCGATCAACTTTTTTCGCCGCGACACCGGCAATAGCCGCTGGCAGGCTCCAGCCTCGTCAATCACATCAATGGCCTTGTCCGGCAGGTGCCGGTCATTGATGTAACGGCTGGACAATTCCGCAGCCGTGCGCAGGGCCGACAAGGAATATTTGACATCATGGTGTTGTTCGAAGCGCGACTTCAAGCCCCGCAGAATCTGATAGGTTTCGTCCACGCTAGGTTCTTGAATGTCAATCTTTTGGAAACGACGCGCCAAGGCACGGTCTTTTTCAAAAACCCCGCGAAATTCCTGGTAGGTGGTTGAGCCTATGCAACGCATTTCGCCGGAGGCCAACATGGGTTTGATCAGATTGGAGGCATCCATGACACCGCCGGAGGCGGAGCCTGCGCCAATGATGGTATGGATTTCATCAATGAACAGGATCGACTGGGGTTCCCTTTTCAACTGCGCCAACAAGGATTTAAGGCGCTTCTCGAAATCGCCGCGGTATTTGGTCCCCGCCACTAGCGAACCCAAGTCCAAGGCGTAAATCACGCTGTCTTGGAGGATATCGGGCACTTCTTTGTCGACAATTTTTTTCGCCAGCCCTTCGGCAATGGCGGTCTTGCCCACACCGGCCTCGCCTACCAATAGAGGATTGTTCTTGCGGCGGCGGCAAAGAACCTGGATGGTTCTTTCCACCTCGTCCTTGCGTCCAATCAGCGGGTCTATTTTGCCCTTCTTTGCCAGTTCATTGAGGTTGGATGCGAATTTTTCCAGCGGGTTGGCGGATGCGCCGGCATCGCCTTCCTCGCCCTCTGCCGCAGCGCCCCTGGGGCCTCCGTCGGATTCATCGTGCAATTTGGAAATGCCGTGGGAAATGTAGTTGACGATATCCAGTCGGGTTATGTCTTGCTTGCCAAGCAGATAGACCGCCTGTGAATCCTGTTCGCTGAAAATAGCGACGAGAATGTTGGCGCCTGTCACTTCCTTCTTGCCTGCAGACTGGACATGGAAGGCGGCACGCTGCAGCACACGCTGGAAACCCAGCGTCGGCTGGGTGTCGCGCTTCACCCCGGCGGGAATAAGAGGCGTGGTCTCATGGAGAAACTCTTGAAGCTCCTTGCGCAATTGTTCTATGTTGGCCCCGCACGCGTGTAATACCTCCACCGCCGATTGGTTATCCAACATGCATAGCAGCAGGTGCTCTACGGTAATGAATTCGTGGCGTTTGTCGTAAGCCGCACGAAATGCGGCATTCAGCGAAAATTCGAGTTCTTTGCTTAACATTTATGTGCTCCGCCTAGGCTTCTTCCATCGTGCATAAAAGAGGGTGTTGGTGTTTGCGGGAAAAGTCGCTGACCTGTTTTACTTTCGTTTCTGCCACATCCCTGGAAAACACCCCGCATACGCCGACGCCCCGCGTGTGGACATGGAGCATGACTTGCGTGGCTTTTTCATCGTTCATACCGAAAAAACTTTTCAACACCAGTACGACGAACTCCATAGGGGTGAAATCATCGTTCAACAACAGTACCTTGAACATGGGAGGCCGCTTAAGCTGCGGCCGGGCCTCCTGGACATCAAGCTCGTCATTGAGATGGTGATCAGGGCTTTGTGACATCTCAGATTGCGCCTCTTAAAATCAGTAACCGTTCTTAAGGTATCAATATATCATTGGATGAATGGCTTGTGTAAATACCTTCTGTGCCTTTTTATAGCATCTTTCACTGGTACGACACCCAAGGCTGGGAATGGTTGCCATCTATAACCAGCCCGCCTTTTTTAACTTTCCATATAGCAAAGCACAGGCCAACGCCAAGACACCGAGAACCGTTGGATAGCTGTAGGGCCAGTCCAATTCGGGCATGGTCTTGAAGTTCATGCCATAGAGGCTGAAAACCATCGTTGGAAACGCCAATATCGCACCCCATCCCGCCAGCCGTTTGACAATTTCATTCTGCCCCACGGTGACCATGGCAAGGTAGACGTGCATGGCGGCAGTCAGCATCTCCCTCATTCCGTCAATGGCTTGGTTGATACGTTTCACATGATCGGAGATATCGCGGTAATAGAATTGGATATCCTGGCCGATGATATTGCCATGGAACCTCATTAGTTCGTTGCAAATATCCAGCAACGGCGTGGTCGCCCCGCGCAATAGCAAAAGTTCGTGCTTCAAGTCGTAGAGCTTTTCAAGTGTCTGCTGATTGAAGCGGTGTTTGAATACGTCTTCTTCCAGACGCTCGAAGCGTTCTTGCAGGCTATCGACCACGGGCATATAGTTGTCAACGATAAAGTCTATGAGTGCGTAGAGCGCAAAACCCGGGCCTTTGGCCAGGCTTTCCGGCATGTTTTCGCAACGCTCGCGGACCTTGCTGAAGCTCAAGGGGGTGCCATGGCGGACGGTCACGATGAAGCGCGGACCGACAAACACATGGGTTTCCCCAAACTGCACAGAGTTGCGATAAAATTGTGCGGTTTGCACCACTAAGAACAGCGAATCCCCGTACTCTTCCAGCTTGGGTCGCTGATGGGCGCTGCGGGTGTCTTCAATTGCCAGTTCATGCAAGCCAAACTCTTCCTGGATTTTATCCAGCAACGCCCCATTGGGTTCCCGTAGACCCAGCCAGACAAAAGTGTTGTCACGGGCGAGGGCTTCGCTGATCTGTTCAATGCCGATGTCCTTCCCCATGCGTCGACCATTGGTATAGGCAACACATTTCATTACCATCGCTTGGTAGGCCCTGGCACTGCCACCAGTGGCGCTTGTATCGAGTAGGGAAGGTTCGTTCATAACATTAACTCAAAAAGGAAACTGCTTTATCATGAAGAAATTCATCAATTCTGTTGAAAGCCTGCTGCATGAAAGTCTGCGGGGCTTTGCCCAGGCCCATGCCGATATTATCCGCTTCAGCCCAGAACCCCGGTACCTTGCCCGCCTAGCCCCCTGCCAGGCGGGAAAAGTAGCGCTGATTTCCGGTGGCGGTTCGGGGCACGAACCCTTGCACACGGGCTTTGTCGGCTTGGGGATGCTGGATGCCGCCTGTCCGGGCCAGATATTCACTTCGCCCACGCCGGAGCAGATGCTTGCCGCAGCCGCTGCGGTGGAAAACGGCGGCGGCATCCTGTTTATTGTCAAAAATTACGCCGGCGATGTCATGAATTTCGAGATCGCCAGCGAAATGCTGGACTGCCCGAACGCATCACTGCTAGTCCATGACGATGTGTCAATTCCTGAACACCAAGGCATGGGGCGGCGCGGCGTGGCGGGAACGACGATTGTCGAAAAAATCGTCGGTGCCGCTGCGGAAGCGGGCATGGGACTGGACGACTGCAAAGCCCTTGGGGAGCGGGTTGTCCGCGCCACGGCATCCATGGGGGTGGCGCTCACCAGTTGCACCGTTCCTGCTTTAGGCAAACCCACCTTCGACATTGCCGACAACGAGATGGAACTCGGTGTGGGCATTCATGGCGAAAAAGGCCGCGAACGGGTTGGGCTGCTGAATGCCAAGGCCATTGTCGAACAGCTCGCACAGACCCTAAACGAAGAACTGAAACCAGCCAAGGGCCAGCCTGTCTTATTGCATGTCAATGGCTTCGGTGCGACACCCTTGATCGAGCTTTACCTGCTTTACGATATAGCCCGCCAATTCTGGGAACAGCGCGGCGTGGAGGTCACCCGTTCATTAGTCGGTAATTTTACCACGTCACTGGACATGGCAGGTGCTTCCATCACCATAAGCTTGCTGGATGATGAATTGACGCGCCATTGGGATGCGCCAGTCCACACGGCAGCGTTGCGCTGGGGGTGCTAACCCAAGGCGGGACGAACGGTTTGATTGGACTGCATTGGGCTAAGCTCTGTGCGGGTCCGCCCTCATCATAGAATCTATCGAAACCGACCTTAGGTTCAGCAGTGGCGCGGATGCTAGCTAGGTGTATTAACTGATGTTGCGCAACCGTGTAGGCTGTAGCCCGGATGTTGTGGAGTGCGGCGACTCGTCGCCGCCTTTTGCGTCCAGCGGCGACGAGTCGCCGCACTCCACAAGTTGCCATCCTCTAGCGATGACTGCGTAACATCAGTTATTAATGTCAAATGTACGGTATCATGCTTGGGAGAAAAAAGTTTGCAGCAATATTCTTGTCCGCTTGCGCGGACACGCTTAGGGGAGAGGAATGAAATGTGAATTGACCGAAGCGGTACAGCGTGGGTTCGTGCCCGGCACGGGTACGCCAAGGGCCGTGCTCGTGGTCGGCGACCTCATGCTTGACCGCTATCTGTGGGGGGAGGTTGTGCGTATCTCTCCTGAGGCGCCCGTGCCCATCGTTAGGCTGACTAGAGAAACCGACCGCGTCGGCGGTGCCGGCAACGTGGCGGCCAACTTGGTTGGGCTTGGCGTTGAGACCATTGTCGCCGGTCCAGTCGGAGTCGATGCCGAAGGCGCGCGCCTGGGTGCTCTGCTCACCGAAGCGGGCATTGATACGTCTGGGCTGGTTGAATGTGCGGATAGCCCAACTGTTTGCAAGATCCGCGTCATCGGTGGTCATCAGCAGATGCTTAGAATTGACCGTGAACGGCCAGTCCAATCTTCGCCGGCAAGCGAGCAGGCGCTGACCGTCCGTGTTCTGGACCTGATCGAACGCCGCCAACCGGCTGCTGTGGTGCTTTCTGACTACGCCAAAGGCGCACTCACCGCGCCGATTTGTCGGGCCATCATCGACTCTTCCCGCGCCTTAGGCATTCCTGTCCTGATCGACCCCAAAGGCCGCGATATCAGTAAATACCGGGGAGCAACTACGCTGACGCCAAACCTGCAAGAACTGTCTGCAATGTGCGGGGTTTTATCCACCGATACCGAGGGGATGCTGGCGGCGGGCGAGCAACTCGTACGGGAGCTCGACCTCGACTTCCTCGCCCTCACCCGCGGCGAGGCGGGCATATCCCTGCTTCGACCCGGACAGCCGCCCCTGCATCTTCCTGTCACAGCTCGGCAGGTATTCGATGTTTCCGGCGCGGGCGACACGGTCATCGCCACCTTGGCTGCTGGCCTGGTATCCGGGCTGCAACCCGCCGAATCGCTTGAACTCGCCAATTTTGCCGCCGGCGTGGTCGTTGGCAAGGTGGGCACCACGCCCATCTCCCGCACGGAATTGCTATTGGAACTCGAACGCCGTGAGGTTGTGGAGCAGGCTGACAAGATTTGCGAATTGAACCAGCTACTGTTCCGGGTTGCTGAATGGCGGCAGAAAGGTGTCCGCATCGTATTCACCAATGGATGCTTCGATTTGCTCCATGCCGGCCATGTCACCTACCTGGAAAAAGCACGCAGATTCGGGGACCGGCTGGTGGTCGGACTCAACACCGACCGCTCGGTGCGAGTTCTGAAAGGGGAGAGTCGGCCCGTAATCCACGAAGTGGACAGGGCGCGGGTTCTGGCTGCCTTGGCGGCAGTCGATGCCGTCATCCTATTCGATAGCGAAACTCCCCTTGAACTGATTCGTTCCATACGCCCTGATGTGCTGGTCAAAGGCGATGACTATCGCGAAGACCAGGTAGTCGGTGGAGACGAGGTGAAAAATTGGGGAGGCCATGTCGCGCTGGTGCCTGTGGTTCCCGGCCGCAGTAGCAGTAAGATCATCAGCCTCCTCGGAAATGACCACCAATAAACTTGAGGTACGGCGTTTTCATCTCTAAAACGGGTGCGATTAAAAGGGATGCGGGAGTGCAAGGCCTGCCTTGCGAGGGCATCTAAGGGCAAGGCAGGCCTTGCACTCCAGGTGTAAATTCAACGACCTCCCGATTCGTCTGCATCACTTTTAATCACACCCCTTTAAAACAGCACGAACGGGGCCTGGCGTAAGTCTTATTCATGCCAAAAACAGCATCCGTTCAATATTATCCACCATTTCCCCCGGAATATTAAAACGAACCGTCTGGTTCATCCTGCCGGGCAGGCTTTTCAACACGGGTCCAAATATCTCTACAAATAGCTTTTTGGTCTCACGGAATTGGCGCTCCTTCAATTCCGCCTCCGCCCTGTGCAAAAAATGCCCTAAGGCGCTTTCCGCCAGCAAACTGGTGACGGAGAGGATCGCCGGGGCGATGATGAAATCCTGCAAACCGATGCCCCCGGTGTGCAAAGCCAGACCCAAAGCCGCCGCGTCAGCCGTCGCACGGGTGGCTCGCAGCCCGTTAAGTACGGCAGGGTGTTCCCGCAACTTGTCGTGAAGCTGATGGGCAGTGCGCTCGATCTCCGGCCAGAAATCCGCCACATGGCGGGCCAGCGCGGCAGCGCGGGCAGCCTCGCCGCGCCTGTGCTCTTCCCGCAGCAAAGTGCCCAGTTCCCGCCAATAGACGGTCATCACGCTATCCATTCCGCCACGCTCCAACAGCGACTGGCCAAGCTGGATAAACAAATGCCCCAAGATGCGGTTCAGCACCAGTGTTTCCTGGCCAAGTGTTTCCGTGGCACTGAAGCTTTTCCCAATGCGGGCCAGTTGCCGCACCGGCCAGGTCAGCAACTTGCGGGCGGCGACCATGCCGCCGGCCAAACCGGGGATTTCCAGCAGGGTTAGCAGTTCGGCCAAGGCCCGCTGGAATGTATCGAAGTGATGGGGGGGGTCGAGAAAATCACGCCGGTAAATGGTCAAGGCATCGTTTAGGGCGGACTCCACCAAGCCTTCCCACTCTGCTCTCGCCGACAGTTCCTGCCGGATTGGCCCCAGCCAGTCTTGCCAATGCACTTCAACCAGCCGCCGCGCCCGTTCTGCCAAATTTTGCCGGTCCACTTTGGCACTGGCTTGCGCCAATAAGTCGAAAAGAATTCTGCCTTCTGCGTCGTTGAAGGCGACTCGGTGGTCTTCGACCCAGGGCATAACCGCTGCCGGGGCAACTTCGTCACGCCGTGCCGCCCGCCATTTCTCGCCCAGGGAGCGCAGCAGAGTGTCACGCGAGGCGGCGTTTAGCTTGTTTATGCAAACCACCGCCGGTTGCCCCAAAGGCTCTAGCAAACCCATCATGTCCCATACCGCCTGGTCGGCGTATTTGTCCTTGCTGACCACCAACAGAATGACATCGGCCAATGCCGCCGTCCGCAACACGGCGGTGCGGTAGTCTGCCGCGTCCACCGAATCGAAATCAGGCGTGTCCCAAATGACGGCTGGGGGTAAACGATGGCCGGTGTGGACTAGCGGCTCGTCCAAGGTAAAAAAATCGTAACGCCCCTCGGGCAGATCGTCAATGTGGCAACGGCGGTAGTCGCTGAAATAACTATCCAGCCAATCCCAGGCCATATTGCCCGTATTCAGTGGAAATCCTTGCGGATGGACCGTGTAACCCGCCAGCGGACTGACCCGCGCCCGGCCTTCCCCCAGCAAGAAATTTACCAGCGAACTCTTGCCCGACTGGGTTGGGCCGATCACGGCGATTTGCACCGGGTGCCCCGGCCGTTGCCGATGCATGTCAGTTTTCTCAAGAAACGCCTCGGCCAAACGCAAAGACTTTAGGTTTTCCTCCAAGCTGCGGGAAGAGGGTCCAAAACCTAGGGCTTTCCGCACGCATTCGTGGCGCTGTCGGAGCAAGGTGACGCAAGCAGAAAGGGATGCGGTTTGGTTCACAGGGCTAGCGGGGAAAGTTAAACACCTATTGTACACGATGGCGTTGCGGGGACGAGGGGCAGGCAGTCTGGCTCTACTTCTCATTTCCGGAAAAACCCCATGCAAAAGCGTAATGATTAGGTACAATTGCCATTTCCTAATCCAAGAGTGTATGTCATGGAACCGCCCCTTCCGCCTACCGCTCCCTTGCTGCCGACACTACTTAGCGCTTTCATGCTAACCTTGGCGATGAGCTTTCTGCTGGGCTTAGGATTGCGCGAGTATTACTTGGTCGCCAAGAAAAGCTATTATTTCGGCTCCACCCGCACCTGCACCTTGATTGGCATCTTAGGTTTCGTGCTGTTTCAACTGCAACCGAACGGAGAGTTTTACTTAGGCGGGCTTCTAACTTTAACGTTATTGATGGGCATTTACTACCACGCCAGGGCGGCCCAGCAACAGCCGGGGATGATCGGAATTCTGATCGCCTTTTTATGCTATCTGATTGGTCCAATTGCCCTAGGATTTCCCGGCTGGTTTCTGATACTGTTCACTATTTCAACCCTGTTCGTGCTGAATGCCAAGGAAAAAATCAATCGGCTAACGGAAAACCTGGACAACGAGGAGATTATCAGCCTAGGCAAGTTCCTAGTGCTGTCCGGGGTTATCTTGCCGCTGACGCCGCAAACGCCCATCGCTGACTTCATCCCGGTTTCATTCTACCAAACTTGGCTGGCGGTCGTGGTGATCAGTGGCATTTCCTATTTGGGCTATTTAGTGCAGACCTATCTGCTGAAGGGGCAAGGCCTATTGCTGACCGGTGCCATCGGCGGGGTCTACTCCAGCACGGCTACCACAGTGGTGCTGGCGAGACAATCGAAAGCCTATCCGTCAGGCTCCAACGCGCCCGCCGCCGCCATTGTGTTGGCGACCGCGATGATGTATCCGCGTCTGCTGGCCGTGGTGGGGATTTTCAAGTTGTCCCTGGCTGTCGCTTTGCTGCCGGCTTTTTTGATGTTGACAGTCCTAAGCGGCGGTATTGCTTTTTGGCTGACACGCGGCAACGCCATACCCAATACCGCCCCAACGATGACCACCAGCCCAAAAAACCCGTTGGAATTGAGCTCGGCTTTACTGTTCGCCTTCCTGTTCATGGTGATTACCGCAGTGACCCAATACAGCATCGGCCTTTATGCCGACCGAGGCTTGATTTGGATGTCATTTTTCGCCGGCTTTGCGGATATTGATCCTTTCGTGTTGTCTCTGCTACAAGGCAAGTTCATCGCCGGGCAAAGCATACTCCTCAAGGCCATCGTCACCGCCACGGCCAGCAATAACTTGCTTAAAGCCGTCTATGCATTCGCACTAGGCAGCCGCCGCACAGGATGCCTGGCCGGCGGCATACTGGCCGGCCTGGCGTTTTTGACCGTTGCTTATGGATTTTGGGGCGAGTGAGGGGCGTTTAGTTTGCCAGTGTCAACGGTTTCAGCGCTTTGACATCCGCCGCCATGTCTTTCAGTTCCTGCGGCGACATGCCGACCAGCCCTTTGGCGAGCAGATAGCCTTTTGCCCCCGAGGCTTTTTCGCTGGTAAATTCAGTTAAGTAGGCCCCAAAGCCGGGTATTCTGTTGAAATGGGCCTTTTTGACATAAAAAAACAAGGGGCGGGCAATCCCATAGCTCTGCGCGGCAATGGTTTCATAAGTGGGGGCCACGCCTTCGAGCTTAGCTGCCTGTAGATGGGCGGCATTTTCCTTCAACCTGTTGAAGTTGATGATGCCTATTGCATCCAAGCTATCGTCCAGTCTAGCGGGTATCAATTCCGCGCTTTCCTGGGTATAGGCCCCGTCCTCGCGGAAATTGTGGCAATCTCTGTTGTATTCCTTCTCATTTTTCGTTCTCATTGTGCGCAGCCACGGAAAGCTGTTGCAACCCGACTCCAGCACGGCTTCGGCAAAAACTTCGCTACTTCCCGCATTGAACGGAGGGCCATAGACATCGATTTTTACGTCCGGCAAGCCAGGGTTGACCTGTTTCCAAGTTTTATAAGGGTTGGGGATCAATTTATCGCAGGCTTCCTTGCAGGCGGCATCCGGCACCATTTTGGCCAAGGCTAAGTAGAGGTCTTTTCTGGTCAATTCCATTGGCTTGGCTTTTTTGTTACTAGCGATTACCAAGCCGTCATAGCCAATTTTGACTTCCACAATGTCCCCTACGCCGTTGTTTTGGCAAGTCGTAAATTCTGACTTTTTGATTGGACGGGAGGCATCGATAATATCCGGGTAGTCCATCCCCGTTCCCTCGCAAAACATCGTAAAGCCGCCGTTGGTGCCATTGGATTCGTGCAGCGGGCGTTTGAACTTGGCGCTTTTGGCGATTCGGCTGGCAACTTCCTCCGCAAACGGCGCGATGGTGGTCGAGCCGACAATGTACAGGTAATTCCTCGGCCCATCGGCCAGCACCGCACTAGCGATTAATTGGGCGGACAGGATAGCCGCTAGCAAATGTCTTTTCTTCATCAATTTTCCTCATTGGTCAGAAACCTCCAAGAACGCGGGGATTTCATGTTGACAGTGTAACAGGTGGCAAAAGGTTTGTTGCTTGATTCAGCATGTTTAAAATGACAAACCCGCTACTAGAGCGGGTTTGCGTTTCTTAACGGTCAACCGGCGGAGTCATCCGCCAAGGAGGGGCGTGTTATTCACCGATCCAAACCAACTCGACGCGGCGGTTCTTTTCCCGGCCCGCCTCGGTGGCGTTGTCGGCAATCGGATAAGCCTCGCCATAGCCTTTGGCGACCAGCTTATTGCTAACGCCCTTAGCCTTCAGGTAATCGGCCACAGACTGCGAACGGCGCTGGGACAGACGCAAGTTGTATTCATCGGAGCCTTCGCTGCTGGCATGGCCTCTGACTTCAATGGTCTTCTTCAGCGGGTAGACACTCAAATCGGAAGCCGTCTTGTTCAGGATAGACTTGGCGGTTTCGGTCAACTCGGCCGAGTCATATTTGAAATTGACACCTTTCAACTCAATGCGGATCGGGCAGCCATATTCATCAACCTTGGTTCCCTTGGCGGTGCCTGGGCATTTGTCATCGCAATCGTTGACACCGTCATGGTCGCTGTCACGCGTGGAGCACTCTGCAACCACCGGCGCGACAACTGGGGCAGTTCTTACCGGCTTGTCGCCGAACGGAACCACGAAGCCAACATTGACGAGCAGGTCGTTGAACACGTCGGGCCTTCTATTCTGCCCAATGCTGGTGTTAACTGAACTCGGAGCAGTGTCTAAGCGGTAGCGCACATCGGCACGCAACAGGAAGTTGTCCAGAAGTTCATAGGTTGCGCCGACACCCGTTTCAAAAATGAATGAGGCTACAGAGCCGCCCGCGTTAAACCTTGTGCCCGTGGCACTAAAGTTACCCGTGTACGGCCCAATCCCTTGGTAGCGCTGACTGGTATTCATACCGCCTACGCCAGCGACGACGTACGGGGAGAAGGCATCGCGGAAAAAGTAGTATTGCAGATCGATCGTGCCACCCGTCAAATCGGCATTATAGCGAGCGGCATCCTGATAGCGCGGACCCAGCAAGCTGTTGGGCTGGCCACCGAAGGACTGCCAGAAGCCTCTAACTTCAACGTTGAAAGACTCGTTGAGTATCTTGCCGACTGCCAAACCGCCGCCCCAGCCATCAAAGGAGTTACGGTCGCCACCCCCATGCACGTAAGTTCCGAAAGGTGCTGCGTAGAACCGATCATCCAGAAATTCATCGGCCGCCTGCGCAGAAGTGTATGCCGCCAACCCGGTAAGGGCTAGTGCAAAAAAATGTTTTCTATTCATGGTTGTGCTCCTGTAACGAATTAGCAACAATATTTAACGCAAATAACAACAGTTTCCATGATATAGCCATTGGGCCAGTATTGCAAACCCCTTGTAGCTATTTTATTGGTAAAAAAAAAGAAATTGATGCCAATCAAGCACCCGGAACAGTCAAGACGGCCCTCTTAACAAACGCTTTTCGGGGAATTTGCAACTAAAACAACTTCCTATGCCAAGTGTGCTGGTAATTTTCAGCTCGCCTTCGTGTCGTGTCATCACATGCTTGACAATCGCCAAACCCAGTCCGATACCTTTGTTGCCGTCACTTTTACCCGGTTCCGCCCGGTAAAAACGTTCGGTCAGGCGGGGCAAGTGTTCGGCGGCGATGCCCGGACCGTCATCGCCCACTTCAAGCGCGGCACCGCTTGCTTCGTCGCGCCAACACACCGTTATAGTACCGTCTCCCCGTGCATATTTTAACGCATTGACGACCAGATTGGATAATGCGCTGCGCAATTCCGACTCGGTCCCCAACAAATCAGCGTCGGACTCTAGGCGCAAATCCAAAATTTGTCCTTCTTTCATTAATATGCGCGCTTCCTCGCAGACGTTATTAATAAGCAACACAGTATCCACACGCTTACTGGGTGCCAATGTCCCCGTTTCGAGCTTGGTCAGGGAAAGCAAGCCGTCAATCAGTTTCTGCATCCTAGTGGTTTGTTCGTCCATGCGGCGGATGATCTTTTGATAATGCAGCGGCAAGTCCTCATCGGCGTCTCCAAGCGTCTCCACATAACCCCGCAATACCGTGAGCGGGGTACGCAACTCATGCGAGACGTTGGAGACGAAATCGCTGCGTACCTTTTCCATGAAACGGATGCGGGTAACGTCTTGGGCAATTAGCAGCCGCAAATTCTCGCCGTAGGGTACGATGCGGATTTCCAATTGCCCCTTGTCTAGCACAGGAGAAGCGATGTTAACCGTAGCCTCGTAAATCGACCCCCGCAAAAATTCCGCGAACCTGGGGTTGCGCAGCAAATTGCCAATGGGTTGGCCGATATCGCCTTTGCGCAATCCCAGCAAGCGCTCCGCCGCCTCGTTGAACCAGTCTATTTCATCCCTCGCACTCAGCACAACAGTGGCATCGGGAAGTGCCGCCGTTGCTGTGCGGAAGCGTTCCAGCATGGCGAGCAGCCGTTTTTTACGGCTTTTATTGCGGCGGCGCAACCGGTAGATGAGATAATAGATGTCATCCCAGATGCCGCTGCTGCGCGGTGGCTTCCCGCCATTGCGCAACCATAACACCAGCCGGTTGAGGTGATAAATATGCCGGATTAAGTAAGCTAGGACACACAGGAACAAGCTGCAAAAATACAGCCCTGAGACTTTGCTGACGAACAGGCCGACTAAAACAAGAACCGCTAGCCAAAAAAATTCTGAACGCCAAGAACTGACCATGAATCAAATGGTGTCTGAAAAACGGTAACCGAAGCCACGCACAGTCTGGATCAGTTCTTCGCGATTGTGCTCGGCCAGAATCTTGCGTAAACGCCGGATATGGACATCGACGGTACGCTCCTCAATGTAAGTGCTGCGCCCCCAAACCTGATCAAGTAACTGTGTGCGGCTATAGACTCTTCCTGGATGGGTCAGGAAGAACTCCAGCAGCCGGTATTCGGTGGGGCTTACCGCCAATTCGGCCCCGCTAATATTGACGCGATGCTGTTCAATGTCAAGTGAGACCCCCCCCAATTCGATCTTGCCACCCTTGCCGAATTTTCCAGTCCGCCGCAACACGGCACGAATGCGGGCAACGAGTTCACGCGGCGAAAAAGGCTTGGTGATATAGTCGTCAGCACCGACATCAAGCCCCCTGACCTTGTCCTCCTCCTCGCCCCGCGCGGTAAGCAGTATTATCGGAATCTCCCCATGGGCATCTCCCTTTTTTAGGCGCCTTGCCCATTCCACCCCGCTGATGCCAGGAAGCATCCAGTCCAAGAGGATTAGATCGGGTGTTATCTCCTCCAAGGTTGCCGTCGCCATCTGTGCGTCAGCCACCGCATGCACGGTAAAATCTGCCTGCTCCAACACCATTGTTAACATCTCGCGTATGGCCTCTTCATCTTCCACCACGAGCAAATTGATTTCGGGCATTTTCGATTCTCAAATTAAAGCTTAAAGGTTCAATCTTATGACGATTTTGTTACATCCGGGTTAAAATGCCAAGTTTGCTGCCAGCCGTTTCATATGCGGGTGGCTTAAGTATAGGGTAGCGGCAATCATTTTTTCCGGTTTTTAAGCTGTTTTGCCTTTCCTATTGGTAAACTAGCACTCTTTTTCCAAGCGACTCCAACTAACGACTTGCGGTACAACATCATGCGCGAACCCATCCCAACGACAGTATATCTTAAGGACTATGCACAGCCGGAGTATATAGTAGGCCAGATCGAATTGACTTTCATGCTGGACGACGAGGATACCTGCGTCACTGCGCGGCTGACCCTGCAAAAAAACCGCGACAGCCTCAATGCCAATGCCCCTCTGGTGTTGGACGGAGAGGAATTGAAGCTGGAGTCTGTAAAGCTCAACGGCCAACCGCTGGCAGGGGAAATGTATGAGGTTTCGCCGGAAAGCCTGACCATTCCCGGCGCACCCAAAGTGGATGTCTTCACACTGGAAATCCAAACCCGTATCAACCCCAAGTCCAATAGCGCCTTGGATGGGCTTTATCTATCGAAAGACATGCTCTGCACACAATGCGAGGCGCAGGGCTTCCGCAGGATCACGTATTATCCTGACCGACCGGACGTAATGGCAAAATTTTCGGTACTACTGATCGGCGACAAAACACGCCATCCAGTGATGCTGTCAAACGGCAATAAAATCGCCACAGGGGAGTTGAAACACAACCGCCACTGGGTCAAATGGGAAGACCCTTTCCCCAAACCTTGTTATTTGTTCGCCTTGGTGGCAGGGCGGCTGGAGTGCGTCGAGGATGCCTACACAACGGCTTCGGGACGGGAGGTGCAACTGCAAATTTTCGTTGAAGGCCATGACATTGACAAATGCAGCCATGCCATGCAGTCGCTAAAACATGCCATGGCCTGGGACGAAGCCGTCTACGGTAGGGAATATGATCTGGATTTGTATATGATCGTCGCCGTGAGCCACTTCAATATGGGTGCCATGGAGAACAAGGGGCTTAATATATTCAATACTAAGTACGTCCTGGCCCGACCTGACACGGCCACCGATGCCGACTATGGGCATGTGGAAGGGGTCATCGCCCATGAATACTTTCACAATTGGACAGGCAATCGCATCACCTGCCGGGACTGGTTCCAATTGAGCCTCAAGGAAGGGCTGACCGTATTTCGCGACCAAGAATTCACCGCTGACCGCACTTCCAGGCCAGTCAAGCGCATTGAGGATGTGGATGTGCTGCGCATCCGCCAGTTTGCCGAGGATGCCGGTCCGCTGGCCCACCCAGTCCGTCCCGACGCTTATATTGAAATCAATAATTTCTATACCGTGACGGTCTATGAAAAGGGCGCGGAAGTCGTGCGGATGATGCACACGCTGCTCGGTAAGGAAGGGTTCCGTAAGGGCACGGATCTGTATTTCCAGCGCCACGACGGGCAGGCGGTAACTTGCGACGATTTTGTCCTTGCGATGGAAGATGCCAATGGTATCGATCTAGGTCAATTTCGCCGTTGGTATAGCCAGGCCGGCACACCGGAGCTGTTTGTCAATGGTGAATACAACGCCTTGCAGCATTGTCTGGATTTGAAGATCAGGCAAACTTGTCCGTCTACGCCGGGGCAAGTAACCAAGGAGCCTCTGCACATCCCCCTGGCTCTTGGCTTGCTCGGCGAGGATGGCCAGGATTGCCCTTTGCAACTGGAAGGCGAGGCAGAGCCTGGCGCCACCACCCGCGTCCTAGAAATAAAGGATGCACAACAACGCTTCCGTTTCGTCAATCTTCCACAAAAACCGGTGATTTCAGCGCTGCGAGGCTTTTCGGCCCCGGTACGCTTGCATCTGCACCATAATTATGAGGAATTGGCCTTCCTCCTAGCTCATGACAGCGATCATTTCAACCGTTGGGACGCGGGGCAGATGCTCGCCAGCCGCATCATTCTCAATCTGGCTGAACAGATCATCGAAGGGGAGCATCCGAACAAAGCCGCCCCCCATCTGGTGGATGCCTATCGCCAAGCGCTCACCCAGCAATGGGACGATCTCTCCTATCTGGCGCTGCTACTTACCCTGCCGTCCGAGGAATATGTCAGTGCGCTGATGAAAATCATTGATCCTGATGCGATCCATGCAGCCAGACGAAAACTTAAAGTTGGCATAGCGACAGACTTAGGTGGCGAACTTTTGGCCTTGTACCAAGCCAATCACAGGGATGAATCGGGGCGGTTCGATGCCAAGTCCATTGGCCGGCGGAGCCTGAAAAACCTCTGCCTAAATTATCTGTCCGAGTTGGATACAGCAACAGCGCATGAACTTTGTGTCCGCCAGTTTTCTGAAGCGCGTAACATGACCGACCAAATTGCCGCCTTATCTTGCATAGTCAACAGCCAAAACCCTGCGAAAAAACGATGCTTGGATGCCTTCTACGAACAATGGAAAGATGAGGCGCTAGTCATTGACAAATGGTTTGGATTACAGGCTTCCTGCCATTTGCCGGGCGGTTTGGCCACTGTGCAAAATCTGCTTGCACATCCCGCCTTCGAACTCGGCAGTCCCAATCGCGTGCGGTCGGTGATCGGGGCATTCACTCAGTACAATCCAGTCAATTTTCATACGCCTGATGGGTCAGGCTACTGTTTCCTAGGTGACCATATCATCACACTAAACAGCATCAACCCGCAAATCTCCGCCCGTATGGTGGGGGCGCTTACCCATTGGCGGCGTTACGACGAAGGACGCCAGAACCTGATGCGGGAACAGTTGCAGCGTATTGCCTTAAGCGAAGGGATTTCCAAGGATGTATACGAAGTGGCGACGAAAAGTTTGGCGTAAACCGTGCCAAATAAGCTAGCCTATGCAGCCTTTAAATGTTTTCGCTCTTGCAGCGACGGGAAGATGGCTTAAACTACCGTCAATTTTTAATTCCTACTTATAATCTGGAATAGACATGGTCAATAAAAAATCACCGAACACAGAAGCGCAGCAAAATAAAACGAAGTCCCCGGATGTGACGGACAAGAAAACCCCTGCTAGCAAGGCACCGACCGCCCCGGCTCACAAGGCAAGCACGCCTGCTGCCCCTGCTACGCCGACTACCAAGGAAACCAAGGCAAGCACCCCGCCCGCCGCAACAGCCAAAGTTGCCCCCGAAAAGCCAGAACCGACTGTTCCGGCCACAGAGGACCTGTCCGCGCAGCCCCCCGCTGCAAAGCCAGTGGCAGAGGAAACCTCGGTTATACCCAGCGAACTTCACCTTCCCTCCGAAGTTGATTTCGTGGCGGGACTAGCCCCATTGCCTACCGAGGTCAACGAGGACGAAATTGCAAAACGGGAACTGCTCCGGGATGTGGAGGCCCAGTTTGAGTTATTCCTTGGCGCAAACGAAGCGATTGAAGATGCGGCCCCGGCACTCGCCCCAACCCCAGCTCCGGCCCCGTCCCCAGAAACAGCCAAACAAGCTGAACTGGCGGCTGAGCCTCAAAATAATAACAATAATGAACCGGAGCCTGAACCCGTGAACGATTATTACCAAGCGCCAGAACCGGAAAACCGGTATGACGGCCCGGAACTCCCCCGCATGTTCATCATCCAGATATCCCCCGAATTGTCCCCGGTTGCGAAAGTGGGCGGCTTGGCAGACGTGGTATACGGGTTGAGCAATGAGTTGGAGATTCGCGGCAACAGCGTCGAAATTATCTTGCCCAAATACGATTGCCTGCGTTATGACAATATCTGGGGACTCTGCGAAACTTACAATGATCTTTGGGTGCCCTGGTTCGAGGGTGCGATTCACTGCACAGTGTTTTTTGGCTTTGTCCACGGACGCAAGTGCTTTTTCATCGAACCCCATTCCTCTGATAATTTCTTCAATCGGGGTTCCGTCTATGGTTTCAAAGACGATGTAATGCGCTTCGCGTTCTTCACCCGCGCGGCCATGGAATTCATTTGGAAATCGGGAAAGAACCCTGACATTATTCATTGCCATGATTGGCAGACGGCATTAGCCCCCGTGTTTCTATTCGAGATATACCAGCATTTGGGAATGAGGCATCCCCGTGTCTGCTTTACCATTCATAATTTCAAGCATCAAGGAAGGACCGGGGCACAGATTCTGCAAGCTACCGGCTTGAACCGGCCAGAATACTATTATCATTACGACCGCCTCAGAGACAACCAGGTCCCGCAGGCGCTAAATCTGATGAAGGCCGGGGTGGTCTATTCCAATTTCATCACCACCGTCTCCCCCCACCACGCACTGGAAGCCAAAGACCAAGGCCAAGGGTTTGAGCTTGAGCCAACCTTGCACATCCATCACCGCAAGTTCGGCGGAGTGGTCAATGGCGTCGACTACTCGGTTTGGAACCCGGAAATCGACCCGCTCATTCCTGTGCATTACACCGTCGATAATGTCGATGGCAAATACGATAACAAACGGGCTTTGCGCCACCGTTTGATGCTCGCTGACAATCAAAAACCAATCGTGGCCTTTGTGGGCCGGCTGGACCCGCAAAAAGGGCTTGAGTTGATACGCCACGCCATCTTTTATACCTTGAGCAGGGGCGGGCAATTCGTGCTGCTAGGCTCCAGCCCCGAAGGCCAGATCAACAATTACTTTTGGACGCTGAAGAATCAGCTTAATGACAACCCTGATTGCCATATTGAAATCGGCTTCAACGAGGAATTGTCCCATTTGATTTATGCCGGCGCAGATATGATGATCGTACCCAGCCGTTTTGAACCCTGCGGCTTAGCCCAGTTGATCGCCATGCGCTACGGGACAGTTCCCGTCGTCCGTGAGGTCGGCGGTTTGGCGGACACCGTCATCGACAAGGATTTTTCCTGGAGGCCTTTGCACGAACGCAATGGTTTTGTGTTCAGGGATTACGACGAGGCGGGGCTGGAGTCCGCATTGGGCCGGGCAATCAGTTGCTACTATGAATTCCCTGAGCATTTCCGCGAAACGATCAAAAACGCCATGCGTAGCGATTATTCATGGAAAAACCCAGGGCAGGATTATTTGAACATTTACGATTTCATTCGCGAGAAGTAGGTCAATTCCGCAGGATGACGGGGTTTGGCTACCCACTTAAGCCGGGACTTAAGCCGTTCGTGGTGAGCTTGTCGAACCATGAACGGCTTTAAGTTGATAGCCCGGGGTTTGCAGCCCCGTCACTCACTTTCAGCATCCTAAAGCGGGTGGAACTCCGGGCTGAACTCATGCACTGCTTCGATCATCGCGCCAACATGTTCGGGCTGTATGTCCGGGTGTACGCCGTGCCCCAAATTAAACACATGGCCGGAACCCTGGCCAAAATCGGCCAATATCTTTTTTACTTCGCTCCGTATGGACTCCGGCGAGGCATACAAGGCCACCGGGTCCAGATTGCCCTGCAGCGCCACTTTGCCGCCGACGCGCCTACGCGCATCGGCGATAGGGGTCTGCCAATCCAGACCTAGGGCGTGGTAGCCTGTTTCCGCCATCGCTTCCAGCCACAAACCGCCGCCCTTGGTGAACAGTATGGCCGGAATCGTCCGGTCGCCTTGCTTGATCCGGAGTTGGTCGAAGATGCGCTTGGAGTAGGCTAGAGAAAAATCCCGGTAGTGCCCGGTGGACAGGGAACCGCCCCAGGTGTCGAACAGCATGACAGCATTGACCCCGGCTTTGATTTGGGCGTTGAGGTAGGCGGCGACGGCATCGGCTAGCTTGTCCAGCAGTTCATGCAACAGCTCAGGCCGGTCATAAAGCATGGCCTTCACCTTACGGAAATCTTTGCTGCTTCCGCCTTCAACCATGTAAGTGGCGAGTGTCCAAGGGCTGCCGGAAAACCCTATGAGCGGCACCCTGCCTTGCAATTCCCGCTGAATCAGGCGCACCGCATCCGTCACATAGCCTAGGCTTTCTTCCGGGTCGGGCACTGCCAGCGTGCGGATATCCGCCTCGGTCTGGATGGGGCGGCTGAAACGGGGGCCTTCCCCTTCGACAAAATGCAGTCCCAATCCCATCGCATCGGGGATGGTCAGAATATCGGAAAACAGGATGGCGGCATCCAGGCGGAAACGGTCCAAGGGTTGGAGGGTGACTTCGCAGGCCAGTTCCGGGTTGGTGCACAGATTCATGAAACTCCCGGCCTGTTCGCGGACGCGCCGATATTCGGGCAGGTAGCGCCCAGCCTGGCGCATCATCCAGACGGGTGTGCGCTCCACGGGTTGTCTAAGCAGGGCGCGGATAAAACAATCGTTTTTAAGTGTTATCATTGATTTTCACAAGGGATAATGAATTCTTAGGGGTAGGCTCCAAACCCGCACTGACAGTGTTTTCAACATCGGACGGCCTATGTGCCACTACATCCAATAAAAGGATTTTTTATAGTCAACAAGTTGTCAATGCGTTGCCCATTTTGCATATCCTCTGAATAAACGATAGTGCATTTCGCACTCATCGCAGTGGCGATGACAACGCTGTCCCAATATGACAAACGGTATGAGGTTCGCAGCACAGAAGCCTGTCGGATAATATCTGTTGTCACAATGAAAATAGAATACCTAGCCTGAAAATTTTCAATGGTTTGCTGTATCTCAGGTTCGGTGTAGCTGGCTTTGCGCAGGAGATTGGCACAAACCTCGTTGACGACCTGCGTACTCAACACTATATCATTATTATCAATGAGTTGCATGGCTTTCTCCTGCTTGCTTGAAGTGGTATCCATGAAAGCATACAGCCAAATATTGGAATCAACAAAAAACTTATCGCTCATAGACTTCTTCGCGAGATAGCGGCTCAAACGGTTTCACTAAGCGGGGTGCGAGTGGGCCATTTGCCTCTTGTTTGGGCGGTGATTGCACTGTATATTTCTGCAATAGGAACTGATAAAAATCACATAATTCGTTTTGAGCAAAGCCGGGTAATCTATCTAAATCTAGTGTTTGCATAGTATTGTCTCGTTTAATTTGTTTGGACATAAAAACATTGTAATTAAAAAGAAAAATAATTCTCTCAAATTTGTCATCCTGTAGACAAACTACAGCACCGAATCATCGACACCGTGGTATTTACCCAATGTCATTGGCATAACCAACCGCTATAGTGTCGGGCGCAACGCAAAGAGACGCGCCCGACCGGACTGATGCGGGTCGGGATTTGTAATCCCGACCCGAACGTTATGTCCACAGACCACAGTCCTGCCGTGGCACAAAACGTTCCGCTGGTTCCCAAGCTCCAGCTTGGGAACCCTTACCTTACAAGCTCTAACTTGTCGGGTCTCAGGAAGCAGGAGCTTCTGATACCGCATTCCCAAGCTGGAGCTTGGGAACGAGCAAAAATTTAATACTTTACCGCATCTAACGGAGTTGTGGGGAATGGGGTGGCATCAAGGGGCATTGTGCCAATACGATAGCGGTAGGGGATCGTTGGCTGTGCCATTGACTTTCCTGCGCTGTCCATAAGTAATTTTTCCCTGTCGTTTAGATAGCTCTTCATTATTGATGTGAATATTGAGCAAAAAAATAGCATCTTTCTCAGTCAAGTTATTGCCAGTTTCCGGGAGGATAATCTGTTTAATGTCGATATTCAGAGTAATATCCCCGCTACTGTAATCTCCATAGTCTTTCCAAAATTTCTCATTTTTGGCTTTGCTCTTGTCAAACATATCCCTGACTTCCTCATAGCTAAGCGGATATTCACGATGAACAACCCAGCCTAGCTTAACAAGCTTATTCATCATCTGAGTTGCAAATTCATGGGCTTTTTCGAGATTCCAGTACTCCAACTGCGGCGAAGTGCTCAGACTAGTCACAATCCCAGCATATTGAGTGAGCCACAAATAGCGCGTTGGGGGTAGCTTGAAGCCAATATTTGGCTCGGCAAAATCCAGTTGTACGGGGCTTTCGATAATCACTGGCGTGTTATCATCATGACGGCTTATATCGTGGTCATAATGGTTATCGCGCAGTATCACGAAAATATTCTGCCCCAGCGTTAGCTTGAGTGTGGGAATTTTGTTCATATCAATAGCTTCATTCCTGAAAAATAAATAAATGGCTAACGCAATAAGCAAAACGCCAGCACTTGCCAAAAAGTAACTGCAAATGGGTTTCATGGCCAAGGTGTCGAGGCTTTGTTCATGATTCCAGTCAGCTCAGAGGGTGTTTTTTTCAAAAAACCATCCATCAGTGTGTTGTAGTATTTCACTCGTACCTCTGCCTTCAATATCGAGCCATCAAGTGGAATAGTGGGTTTTGCTCCGCAGTCCGCTGATAAGGGGATTTCTGCCTTTTGGGCACCACCTAACCGACCATACCAGTGCTTCTCATAGTCCTCGTTGGACTTCAAAGCTTTTTTGTATTTCTCTACACTGTAGACTTTATCCTGAATAATATCTTTCTGTTCATACTCCGCTATTTTATCTGACCCTAGCCGTACAAATTCTGGGTCGCCTGTGTCAATAAGCTCAAGGGCTGGTAAGATTTGCTGAGAATATCTTTTATCTCCTTTAGCATCTGTTGATGGACACTGCTTGAGTTTTTCCAGTCCATTGATCTGATAGAATCTGAGCGGTGGGTAAATGTCGGAAAAAATAGCTTTGTTGCCATCGACTAGCGCATCATGAGCATCTTGAGGATACCCCGTTATTTTTGCAACAATGTTAGCGTTGTCTGCAACCTGCATAGCGCACCCTGCTTGACGTGAAACAATCGCAGCCAATCCTGCCCATTGCATTTTTTCAGGATTTTCCTGATTAAGTTTGGCGTAAGCTGAGGTAATTTTGGTATTGCGCTGCAAAGGGTCGGATGTATCTACTATATCTTTGGTTTCTTTATTTACCTGATCCCATAATTGTTGACAATTATATAAGGGGCAAGTGGCAACAATCTCCCCCACCTTACTATCTGGAAACTTTTTAGCTGCAAGTCCAGCACTATTCAGGCGGTCAACACAGGCGTTCGCTCCATTAGTGGTATTCGACATAATAAATAGCCATGCGGTAGAGTCTAGGCATTTTGCCTGGAAAAGAGTCAAGCAAAATGGCCTTGACCCAAGGTAAGCGTGAGTCGGTGTCAAAATTTAGACCAAACTCAAACATCAAAGTAATAAAAAGACAGACATCGGCTTGAGTATTAATACCATAGCCAGATGCTTTGTTGATTCCCATATGGATGATATTATCAACTTTGGAGCCTACAGACATGCACTTATCAGGATAGAAACGTTCAAGATGCCCATTCATAGTAGCGACAAAACCTTGAAGTTGCGCTTGCTGCATATTTTTGAATTGTGCTGGTGTTATGGTTAGCATTTTTAGTCTCGACATTGAGCTATCAGGTAGGCGTATATCTTCATTTAAACAAGAGAAAGCATAATTCAATCAAGTATAGCGTATCGGGGCAAATATCTTGAGAGGCTCAATTTTATAAGCCTTGTAGGTCGAGCAACCTGCTTCATCGTTGCCCGACATCAAAGCACCAAACCATCGGCACCGTAACGCTCACCCAATGCCATTGGCATTCCAACCGTCAAATGGCCTACTCCCCACCCATCTGAGCGACCGATTCAAGACTGCATCCGATAAATACATGCCGTGATCCCGCAACTGTTCCAAAATAGGTCGTGCAGCCTGGATACGCCCTACACGCTTTGCCGCAAGAACCAGCCCCACCGTTCCCCGCAATGGCAAACCCAGAGCCTCCGCACAACGCCGTCCCGCCAAATCGTCGATAACCGCCATGCTTCCCGGCAATGATCGCGCGAGGGCAATCACTGAAGATTCTCCCGCGCCAAACTTTCATCGTCCACAACAAACACATCCATGTTTTCACGCGCCAAGGCACGGATGAAATCACGCCGGTTGTATCCTGCCAATTCGGCTGCCCGCTCTTGCGACATAGTTCCTTGCTGGTACCAATGCATCGCAGCCGCGAGCTTCATTTCACGAACAAATTCGGTGGGCGAACGCCGCAAAGCAGAGAGTGATGAATCGGGAACGGTAATGTTTAAAGCAGCCATGCTGCACTCCTAAGTTATAGCTTTGGATGGTTTGGGCAAGCCACTGTCACCTGCCGCCAGAAAAACCTCGAAAGGGTAAACATGTTCGATGTTTGAGGTAGTCGGAACGATAGTGGCTGTATCAGATGCACGATTATTGCTAATAATCAAACTTGGGCGGCGTTTCGCAATTTGTGAACCCAATGTCGGGTTATTCTTGGTTGTGTCGCGACGTGTGTGCCTTCATATAGGCTTGCAAAATAGCATTGATGCGCGTTTGATAACCGCGATCCTTCCGAAACCATTCTAAAACATCAGCGTCCAGCCGCATGGTGACAACTTCTTTACGGCGCGGCAAGACGACCGCCGCGCTTTTCCAAAACCCTTCATCCGTGGGCATGGCCTCGGGGTCGGCCTCTATGGCGGCATGAATTGCAGCATCACTCATACACCGCAACCGCTCCCAATCAGTGCCGCTGTTAGATTCCAACCCGCTGCCAGTAGGTTCGTCGTTCATGGGGTTCTGCCCTCCATGCTGAAATCATGATAAATAAATGCCCCAACCATGCCAAGTGCCATGTAGACATCACCGCACCGAACTATCGACAGCGTAGCATTTACCAAACGCCATTGGCATCATCAACCGCCGAAATGTCGGGTTGTATTGACAAACCCTGTTAATCCAATTTTGAGGGCTTCGGCATTACCTTCAGGCGCTCGACTTCGGCCTGCGGCAAGCCAGTAATCGAGGCAATCCAGTCTGCTTCATTGCCTTCAGCCAACAGTTTGGCCGCAATCGTGAGCGACTGCTCATGGACACCTTCTGTTTTACCAATCTGGTAACTCGGCAATTTTTCAAGGTTAATGGCCAACATGTCTAATTCCTCGCGTATGTCTAAGTTCAGGTCCCGGTTGTCGGACAGTATTTCCAGCATGACCACATATTCCCGCAATGTGGACGGCTGGTCTTGGAAACGTTGCATCAGTCGGGCTAGGATTTCATGGATGACGGCGCGGGATTGCCGCTCGTGGAAATCACATAATACCGCCAGCACCCAAGCATCGGGAGAGTCTTTCCGCAACAGGTCTGCACAGTCTATTTGGTGCATATCAATGATTTTATGGCGGTATTCCAACAAGTCCGGCAGATTTAGCCCGTCTGCCATGCGCAAGGGTTCCCGGCCTATGTAGACAAGATATTGCCGCACCGGCAGACCTAAGTTTTCCAGCAGAATATCCGTCAGGTAGCGCAACATGCGGATAGGGAAGACACGCTGGTTATCGTTCTGGATTTCGGTGTGCAGTATGAACACTTGTCCATCGGGAAGCCAGACTTTGGCAACCAAGTCGGCGCGGCGGTCTTCGATGCGTAAGTGAGAAGTCTCCAAAAGTTCAACGTCGGTGACGGGTAGGCCAAACAACACGGTGGCGAAGTCCCGTACTAGGCGCTTGAAAATCTGCTTGGAAATGATATCTTTGTCGCCCATTACAATAATCGCCCTTTGCACAACCCCTGCTTCAACCGCCAGCGTAGCATTTGCCGAACGCCATAGGCATCAACCGCCGAAACGTCGGGCGTAAAAAGCAGCGCCCGCCCCGGCTTTTTTGGAAATCGCCTCTCCGCCTGACGGGATTTGTAATCCCGTCCGTAACGTTTTGTGCAACGGCAAAACTGTGGTCTGTGGACATAACGTTCGGGTCGGGATTACAAATCCCGACCCGCGTCAGGTGTTTTAGGCTGGTTTGGAACCCACCCCTGCGCCAATCAACCTTTCCAACTCTTTAATCCCTCCCCCTGCCAACGCCGAGCTTTGCTTGTGTAGCTTGTTGCTTTTCCATGAGTGGGGGAGCAACAGGAGTTCAACGCGGACGCCGTCCACATGGAAATGAAACGCGGGCTGGCCAGCCAGGGTTTCCGCATCCCGCGACACGCTATGGGATTTTTCTTCAAAGGGAATATGTGCGTCCAATAATTTGCGGATGACCTCTTCCGGGGCGTGTGGATACAGGTACAGGCGTATGGGGCTGTGCTTCCCCGCGCTTCCGCTCCAAACACTGCCCGCCAAAACAGGCGAGAATACGGCCAGAAACCGCATCGCCTCAAGTGCCAGCTTGCGCAGCCTTGCCAGCCGTTGCGGCTGGTCATATTGGCCGAACAGGCGCTGGTGTTCGAGCAGCGCCGCCTCGATTTCTTCCCGGCGCGGCAAATTGCGCTGGGTGGCGACGCCCAACCGGGCCACCGCCTTTTTTTTTGCCAGGCCGGGTTCTTCTATGCCTTCTTCCGCCATGATGCGGGCAGCTTCCAAGGCAATGCGCGCCCTCAATCGGTCATCGAAAACCATAGTGGTGTGTTTTCGCTAAAATAGGGGGTCGACGCTCTTGCCCCCGCCTTCCCGCGAGGGCGGAGGCGAATAGCCACCCCCTTCGTCCGAATCGACTCCTCCATCCCTAGGCGTTGTGTCAGCGCCGGAATCGCTACGGCGGCGGGCTTTCTGTGGCTTTTTCTTGGCCGCGGCAGAGGAACGCTTATGGGCTGGATTAGATGGGTAGTATTCTCCCATCCCGCTGGCACTCTTCCTCTTGACCGGCAAGCCATTGGATGACGCAGCCGACCCTTCCGCTTTGGTGAAGCCAGTTTCGGGAATGCCATTGAGCGCTTCTTTCATGAAGTACATCCACATAGGCAAAGCCGTATGGCCCCCAGTCTCACCTTCCCCCAAAGGTTTAGGCGAATCGAAGCCCAGCCAACTGACGGCGACTAGGCCGGGGGAATAGCCGTTGAACCACGCATCACGCTGTTCGTTGGTCGTGCCGGTCTTGCCTGCTATGTCGGAACGCCTCAACTCCAAGGCTTTGGTCGCGGTTCCGTAGCGAATCACGTCTTGCAACATGGAGTTCATCATGGAATGGACTTGGGGTGTGAGGATGCGTGGAGCCTCGTTGGCTGGCTTATTCTCCTCATCATCACAATTCGTACAGGCAACTAAGGGCGTGGCCTGGAAAACAACACCGCCGTCTTGGGTTTCAATGCGCTCAATCATATACGGGTCGACCCGGAACCCCCCGTTGGCGAAGACGGCAAAAACTTGCGCCATTTTAAGCGGCGTCGCACTTCCGCTACCTAGAGCCAGAGTCAGTGACCTCGGCAGTTCGCTATCGACGAAGCCGAACAATTTGGCTGTTTCTATCGCCTTGTCCAAGCCAATTTCACGCAGCAGACGGATAGACACCAAATTTCTGGATTTTACCAAGGCATCGCGCAAACGGGTCGGCCCGTAATACCGACCGCTAAAATTCTGCGGTCTCCATTCCCCTCCCGTTTGGGTAGGGTCGTGGAAAGTAATGGGGGCATCGTTGATAACGCTGGAAGGTGTGTAGCCCGCGTCGAGGGCGGCGGCATAGAGCACCGGTTTGAAGCCGGACCCCGGCTGTCGTTGCGCCTGGGTGACGCGGTTGAAACTGCTATGGTAAAAATCGAACCCTCCTGACATGGACAGAATGGCCCCATTTTTTGCGTTGATGGCAACCAACGCGCCCTCGACCTTAGGAGTTTGCGTCAGCCTCCATTCGCCATTCTCCGTCAACCGTAGGCGAATGACATCGCCTGGCTTAATCAGGTCTTTGACGCTGCGGGGGTAGGCTCCCTGGGCATCTTGGTTAAGGAATTTGTGCGCCCATTTCGCCCCATCCCAGTTCAGGGGCACGATTCCTGACCGGCCCAGGTAAACTTCTGCCGAGCGTTCCTTAACGGACAGGACAATGCCGGGCACCGTGTCGCCCTCATCTGGCATGTTGGCCAACTGTTCGTCCCACTCTTTGTCGGTTTTCAAAATTGCCAAGTCGATCCGCTGTTTTGTCCCCCGGTAACCGTGGCGCTCGTCGTAGTCGTGCAAAGCCTGCCGCAATGCCTTGTCGGAAGCTACCTGCAAGCGACTGTCAAGGGTTGTATAAACCTTATAACCATTGGTATAGGCCTCATCACCATAGCGTTGAAACATCTCGCTACGTACCATTTCAGCCGTATAGGGGGCATCCAACTCAATGACTGGGAAATGCAGGCTCACGTTCACAGGTTCTTGAATGGCCGCGTTGTATTGCGCCTGATCGATATAGTCTTGCACCAACATCCGCCTGAGAACATAGTCCCTGCGTAGCGTTGCCCGCTCGGGATTGGCAACGGGATTGAAGGTGGAGGGTGCTTTGGGCAATCCGGCGATCATCGCGGTTTCGCCTAGGGTAAGCTCTGGCACATGTTTGCCGTAGTAAACCTGCGCCGCTGCATCAATGCCGTAGGCATGCTGGCCGAAGTATATCTTGTTCAGGTACAGTTCAAGGATTTGCTCCTTGGTAAGCTTAGACTCGATCTTCATGGCCAGCATGATTTCCGTGAGCTTGCGGAAAAATGTCTTTTCGTTGCTAAGAAAAAAATTTCTTGCCACCTGCATGGTGATGGTGCTTCCACCCTGCCGCTTCTCGCCGGTGCGGACAAATTCAAACACGGCGCGCAGCAACCCTTGGTAATCCACTCCAGGATGCTCGAAAAACCGATCATCCTCAGCCGCCAGAAAGGCTTGTATGGTCGGACGCGGAATTTCTGCATAGTTCATCGGACTTCGCTTTTTTTCGCCGTAATGCCCGATCAGCTTGCCGTCACGGCTGTATACGCTCATTGGAATCTGATACCGGACATCCAGCAGCGAATCAATGTCCGGCAATTGCGGCTCTATGATGCGATACAAAATGTAAGAACCAGCACCACCGACAATCACCGCAGCAAAAAAAAGAGCGGAAAAAAATAGGGTGAAGTTGCGCAGGGGCCTAGATTGGCGTGTTTTTATCTTGGTTCTAACCACTCGCTTATCTTTTTTATGAGTCTATGTGGATGCATTTTCGCTCGTTTTCGCACTTATCGCACGTCACGAGCCAATTTTTTTTGATAGAAATCTTTCAGTGATAATATACTACAGCAAAACGGTTAAATCTCGTGAAAGTCTATTCGTTAGGCGCTGGCCGCAACCGTTGCGCAAACAGCGGCGGTTTTTTTCTTTGGGGAAATGCGCAAGGAATTCCAACATGTTATTTTTAAAGCGTAAAAAGCAAATCTTGCTAGGTATCGATATCAGCACTGCTGCCATAAAGTTGCTTGAGTTGGGCAAAACCGATACCCGCTATCGCGTAGAGAGCTTTGGCGTGGTACCTTTGCCCCAAGATGCAGTTGTGGAAAAAACCATAGTCAATGTAGAAGCTATTGGCAACAGCGTCAAGGCCGTTGTGGCCCAGTCTGGCACAAAATTGAGGCATGTGGCAGTGGCCGTGGCCGCTTCCGCTGTCATACCTAAGCTGATTAGTTTGCCAAACAATCTCACCGAAGACGAGATGGAAGCGCAAATCGAACTCGAAGCTGACCAGTTCATCCCTTATCCATTGGATGAAGTCAGCCTTGACTTCGAAATACAGGGCATTAATGAAAAAAAGCCGGAATTGGTTGACGTTTTAGTGGTCGCGTCACGAAAAGAAAATGTGGAGGACCGTGTCGCCGCCATGGAACTGGCTGGCCTTAAGACGGTAATCGTCGATATAGAGTCCTATGCGCTGGAAAACGCATTCCCTCTGATTGTCGACCAGTTACCGGCAGGCGCAGAAAAAATGACCATTGCCATTGCGGATATTGGTGCCACTATGACCACGCTTAATGTGTTGCACAGCAGCCGCCATGTTTATTCGCGTGAACAGGCGTTTGGGGGAAAGCAACTTACCGAGGAAATTCAACGCCGCTACGGCCTGTCCTATGAAGAAGCGGGCCTTGCCAAGAAAGTCGGCGGCTTGCCGGACAATTATCTACCCGAGGTACTAGACCCCTTCAAGCAAGCATTGGCACAGCAAGTCAGTCGAGCCTTGCAATTTTTTCTCTCATCCTCATCTCAAAAGGGGATTGACCATTTGGTGCTTGCCGGTGGCTGCGCATCGATTTCAGGACTCGACCATTTTGTCCAACAAAGCCTGGGCATTCCGACCATCATCGCCAATCCGTTCATCAACATGTCGCTTTCGAGCAGGGTAAAGCCGCTTAATATAAGCAATGATTCGTCGGCCATGTTGACGGCCTGCGGATTGGCGCTACGGAGCTTCGACTGATGGCTCACTTCAATCTCCTGCCATGGCGGATAGAACTTCGCAAGCAGCGGCAACAGGACTTTGTCGCCGTAACCGGGGTCGGCGTTGCCGTTACCTTGTTGCTGTTGCTTCTATTGCACCTCAATATCAGTGCTAGGGTGGATTATCAAATTGAGCGCAACCAGTATTTAGATAAGGAAATAAATTCCCTGGATAACAAGATCAAAGAAATCCAGGATCTTGAAGTTAAGAAAAAACGCCTGCTCGCTAAAATGGATGTGATTCAGGAGTTGCAGGCAAGCCGCCCGGAAATTGTCCATCTTTTTGACGAACTAGGACGCACGATACCGGAAGGGCTTTATTTGACGGATTTGACCCAATCGGATAAAAACCTAGCCGTCAAAGGTGTGGCCCAATCCAATGCGCGGGTTTCAGCGTACATGCGTAATTTGGAGTCTTCGGCATGGCTTAAGGATCCCGTCCTTAATATCATTGAAACCAAGACGCAAAGCAAAGACAACAGAAAAGAGCGTCAGAGCGAGTTTTCGCTACAGATTAAACAATCAATTGAAAAGGTTGAAGGCAAAAGAAAAGGCGCACCATGAACCTGTCTAACCTCAATTTGGATATTAATAACATAGGCTCATGGCCTGTCGCGATAAAAGCAACTGTGGTGTTAATCCTGTGCGGTTTTATCACAGGACTGGTGTACTATTTTGATACTCAAGATCAACTGGCTGGGCTGTACGCTTATCAAGCCAAGGAACAGGAATTAAAAAACAACTTCGAGGCTAAACAAAAAAAAGCTGTCAATCTTGATGAATACCGGCAGCAACTCGATGAAATAGAAAAATCTTTTGGCGATTTATTGCGGCAATTGCCTGATAAAACTCAAGTTCCCGATTTGTTGGTGGATGTGTCCCAAACCGGTCTGGCAAGTGGATTGGAATTTGAACTTTTCAAACCAGGCAACGAAACCCAAAAGGATTTCTATGCTGAACTTCCAATAGACATTAGAGTGTTGGGATCTTACATGGAATTTGGCACTTTCATTAGCGGCTTGGCCGCCTTGCCCCGTATTGTGACGATTCATAACATTAGAATCACCCCAAGAAAGGATTCGCCTGCAGGAACAAAAATCAAACCATTGTCGATGGATGCGCAAGTCAAGACTTACCGCTATTTGGAAGAAGGCAGTGCTGCGGCAGATCCAGTCAAAAGAAGCAGGAAGCAGTAATGAAGGATAGATATTTGAGCACACCTCCCAAGCAATCCAGTCACAAGCGTTTAGCCATAGCGCTCATTGCAACTATGCTTTCAGCTTGCGGTGACAATAATATTAGCGACCTGCGTGAGTGGGTAGACAGCGTAAAAAAAAGGCAAAAGGGAGTGGTTGAGCCTCTGCCTGAAATTAAAACCGTGGAGCCATTTTTATTTAAACCCGAAGATATACGGGATCCGTTCATGCAAAGCGAAAAAAGTGAAATTCCCGAGGAATCCAAGGGTGACAACGGCATTCGCCCCGACACAACGCGGTCGAAGGAAGAGTTGGAGACTTACGAACTCGATACTCTTCGCATGGTGGGAACGATCAACCAAGAAGGCCAATTATGGGGGTTGATCAGGGCGAACGACGGAACCATACACCGCGTCCGCATAGGAAATTACGTTGGCCGCAACTACGGTAAAATCATCCGTATCAAAGAAAATCAAATAGAATTGCTTGAGATCATACCCGACAGTCCTGGGGGATGGCGCGAGCGCAAAGCAGCCATTGAGTTGACTGAAGCGAGTGGTGGAAAAAAATGAAAAAATCTTTGGGTCCGTTTATATTGGGACAATACCTACCCAACGGTAAGAATCTGTGGCACCCCATTTCGGTGCTGTTGTTTTTGACTTGGGCTTCCCTCGCCCACGCCGAGCCGCTACAGCTTCTATCGCTGGAATCCACCACATTGCCCGGTGATAGCCTGCAAATCCAATTGACCCTCAGTGGGCCCGCCTTTTCTCCCCGCGTGTTCCATACAGATAATCCCGCACGCATTGCCTTGGATCTTCCGGGGGTATCCAATCGCTTGGAGAAAAAACAATTTCCTATCAATGTGGGGGGTGCGCAGAGCATACAAGCGATTGCGGTGGCGGACCGTACCCGCGTCGTCGTCAATCTTGTCAAGTCGGTCCCTTACAATACCCGGGTTGAGGGGAATAGTATCTATGTCGTTTTGCTGAAGGGCAGGGCCATCACGCCGACCGAATCTTTGCAGCAGGCTCCAGTCGCAGCCCGCCCTTCGGCTAGGCCAGTTTCGGATGCATACCCAATAGGGCAAAGCATACTTAACATTGATTTCCGCCGCGGTGAAAAAGGCGTGGGGAGAATCCTGATAACGCTCGCCAACCCGACGATGATTGCGGACATTCGCGAAGAGGGTCTCAAAGTGGTCGCTCGCTTTCCCGCTGCGAGCCTCCCCCTGACTCTGGCACGGAGACTGGACGTGATGGACTTCGCCACTCCCGTGCAGTATATCGACTCAACGGAAGACGGCAATGGTGCCAAACTGACCATCACCCCAGTGACCGAGGAATATGAGTACTCCTCGTACCAGTCGGAAAATCTACTGACTATAGAATTCAGGCCCCTGACGACAGTGGAGAAGGAAGAGGCCAAGAAGAAAAATTTTGCCTATGCCGGGCAAAAACTGTCGCTCAATTTCCAGAATATTCCGGTGCGGTCAGTCTTTCAAATTCTTGCCGATTTTACCAAAGAGCAATATCCCCCGAATGGTTTGAACCTTGTTGCCAGCGACACCGTTGCAGGCGATGTCACTCTCAGGCTCAACGACGTGCCGTGGGACCAAGCACTCGATCTGGTGCTTAAGGCGAAAAACCTTGGCAAGCGCCAACAGGGCAATATCATTGAAATCTTACCTGCGGACGAACTGAACAAACAGATCAAAGAAGAGTTGGAGCAGCAAAAGGTGGTCGAAGAACTCGAACCACTGAAGACTGAAATTATCCAGATCAATTACACCAATGCCGAAGATGTCAAAATTGTATTGGTGGGCACAATGGCAAAGACCAACATAGCCACCGGCGCGATGGCACCCAACGCCACATCGGCATCAACGACGAGTCTGGATGTCAGCCAGTCGATTCTCACCACACGCGGCAACGTCACAGTCGATAAGAGGACCAACCAGCTTATTGTCAAGGATACAGCCAAGAACTTGGAAAAGGTGCGGGATTTGATTAAACAGCTCGATATTCCGATTCGCCAAGTATTGATCGAAGCCCGCGTGGTGATTGCCAGCAACAGCTTTGCCCGCGAGTTAGGCAGCCGTTTTGCTGTGAATAATGAACTCCCCAATCAAACGCGTACTATCACCGATAGCACAGGGAAGACGTTTGATGCTAAAACGCTGTCTATTCCCTCAAATGGTTTTTTCACAACGGGCAATGCACTGGCTGACCTCGGCGCACAAGGCGCGATTGCCGGCACTCCTGCAACCCTAGGCGTGACCGTGCTGAAAGTCGGCGATTATCTGCTCAACTTGGAATTGTCCGCCGCGCAAGCCGAAGGCCGGTCGGAAATCATCTCCAACCCACGGCTGATGACTGCCGACCAGACCAAAGCCATCATCAAACAGGGTAACCAAATCCCCGTATCCTCGGGTAGCACGGCCACCACCGTGGCCAGCGTGACATACAAGGATGTCGTATTGGAGTTGGATGTCACCCCACACATCACTCCGAACGATAATATCAGGATGGAGTTGATGATCAAAAAAGACAACCCGAATGGTGTTGTCTTAAACGGTAACCCAGAAATCGACACACGCGAGATCACCACCAGCGTACAAGTGACCAATGGCGACACTGTGGTTCTCGGGGGCGTCTATGACAATACCAAGATCACTAACACCAATAAAGTGCCGTTTTTAGGTGACTTGCCGGGCATAGGCTTCATGTTTCGCTATAACGCTGTGCAGGATAACAAAAGTGAGTTGCTGATTTTCATAACCCCCAAGGTCATTAAACAGAATATGGGGCAACGTTGATTTGATATTAAAAACGCTGTAAAGTCGATGAAGCTCAACGGAAACATCTTTTTGGTCGGGCCTATGGGTGCGGGCAAAACAACGATAGGAAGGCTTTTGGCAAAAGCCTTAGGGCAAGAATTCCTAGACAGTGATAAGGAAATCGAGCAAAGAACAGGGGTAAGCATCCCGATGATTTTCGAGTACGAAGGCGAGTTTGGATTCAGAAAGCGCGAAGCGGAAATTCTGGCCGATTTAACCTCCTTAAGCCCCATCGTCCTCGCAACGGGCGGAGGTTCGGTCATCCTCCCCGAAAACCAACAAATCTTGCGCCAGCGGGGATTTGTAGTCTACTTGCAGTGCCCGGTCGACACGCAATTGGAACGTACTCAAAAAGACTCTAACCGGCCTCTGCTTAAAACTGGCAATCCCCGGGAGCGTTTGCAGGAGTTACTCAAAGTGCGCGATCCAATTTACCATTCCATTGCGGATTTTATCGTCGATACAGGGGAATATTCTAGTCGTAGTTGCGTACGGCATATACTAAAAGCCTTACAGTGCAGCGTTTCCCACATCAAATAGTTACTTGATGGGGCGTGTGCTTGTGCAAGATATTTTTTCAATCAGAGATTTTTTGGATATTCATTTTTAGGTAGTTTGTAAACATGTAAACGCTGCACATAAATGCAAGTCGGAACTCCTAGTGATGTAGTGGTACATAGGTCATTTTGTTGGGTAACAAAAAGAAGTTGCCAGAGCTACGGCTTGCGCCTATTGTGCCTTACCCTGTTGATGGAAGCCCATGAATAAATTATGATATGCGTTCAAATGATTGGTTTGTATACATTTATGAAAAGGGTATATGAAGCATGGGTATTTCTTTATGTACAGCGTTTTCATATTTAAAATATAACTAATAATGGATATACAGTTAACCCTTTAAGTTAACCGAATAACCTGTGCTATCATACCCACTATCAAGTAACTCTTTGTTGTTGAAAAACGCTGTAAGATGAAAACACTGATCGTAAGCTTGGGTCAACGCAGTTATCCCATCTATATTGGCCCAAACCTCATCGGTCAAGCCGATCTTTTTGACCGTCACATCCATTCGTCGCAAGTCATGGTCGTTGCCAACGAGACGGTGGCGCCTCTATACTTGGACCGGGTCATCGCCAAGTTGGAAGGAAGGCAGGTAGCCACCGTCATTCTGCCCGATGGGGAGTCCCTCAAAACCATGGCATCCGCCATGCAGATTTTCGACGAATTGCTACGCCTAAAATTCAGCCGCAACGCCACCCTCATCGCCCTAGGCGGAGGGGTGATAGGCGACTTGGCCGGGTTTGCCGCCGCTTGCTATCAGCGCGGCATCCCGTTCATACAAATACCCACCACATTATTGGCCCAGGTGGACTCGTCCGTGGGCGGTAAAACGGCGGTTAACCATCCGTTGGGTAAGAACATGATTGGCGCTTTTTATCAGCCGCAATGCGTATTGGCCGACACTACCCTGTTAAACACCCTGCCCGACCGGGAACTTTGCGCGGGCCTTGCCGAGGTCATCAAATATGGGCTAATTCGTGATCCAGAATTCTTTTGCTGGCTGGAAGGCAAGATCGAAGCTTTGTTAAGCCGGGACGCGGAGGCGCTAAGCTACGCCATTGAACGCTCCTGCGCCAACAAGGCCGAGGTGGTGGCAGCCGACGAGCGGGAAAACGGCGAACGCGCCACGTTGAATCTTGGACATACCTTCGGCCATGCCATCGAAACCGGGTTGGGCTATGGTGCCATTTTGCACGGCGAAGCTGTGGCCGTCGGCATGTGCCAAGCAGCAGACCTTTCCCGTCGCCTAGGCTGGCTGAATGATGCCGATGTGGCCCGCATCGCACGGCTGCTTAAACAAGCCCGCCTACCCATAACCCCACCGGCTGAACTGGATGCCGAGCAATTTTTGGAACTGATGGCGGTGGACAAAAAGAACGTGGACGGCAAACTGCGGCTGATCCTGCTGGAAAAAATAGGGAAAGCCACGCTGCCAATCAGCGTTGATGTGAGCCTGTTGAAAGCGACGTTGGACGACAGCGTTTTCAACATCAAATAGTAGGTAGGGTGCGCATTGCGCACCTTACCGTGAATTTGAAAAAGAGCAAAGGCCAAGCAACACGGGCTTTCTCCTCGCAAGAACCTGGGGAAATAAGCCTGTCAGCGGTCAAGCTTGAATATGGCTTATGAGCCTGTGCTTAAGCCCTCCGCCAAACGGACCTTAGATGGCTAGTCGTCAAAATTGGCCGCGGGCGGGAAGTTTACCGATGAGCCAAGCCGATTTATCCCAAGAATCCAATCTTGCATGACCCTCGCCAAACTCGATGTTTCCAATGTCCGCAATATTGCATCTGCGAGCATAGCCCCATCCCCCCGGCTTAATTTCATTGTCGGACCCAATGGCAGCGGGAAGACCTCGCTGCTGGAGGCGATCCATATCCTAGGGCGTGCGCGTTCGTTCCGTTCCACCCAGGCCGGGCTGGTCATCCGCTTGCAACAGGACGAACTGACGGTGACGGGGCGGGTCCGGGACGGGCCGGGTTTGGAGCCCATTCCGCTAGGTGTCCGGCTGGGCAGGCGCAAGCGGGAAATTGCATTGGCCGGGGCCAGGCTGCAAACCAGTGCCGAGTTGATCCGCGCCTTTCCGGTGTTGCTGATTCAACCTGCCAGCAGCGGCTTGTTGGAGGGTGCGCCGAAAGCTAGGCGGCAGTTCCTAGATTGGGGGACATTCCATCTGGATGGCGGATTTTTGGACAATTGGCGCGGCTACGCCCGTGCCTTGAGCCAGCGCAATGCCTTGCTGCGTTCCGGCACCGGCCGGGGCATTGATATTTGGAATCATGAACTGTCACGGTACGGTACAATAGTCAATTACGCACGGGCTTGCTATGTGGAACGCTTGCGCCCTTATTTCCATGCGGCAGCCGGGCATTTTTTGGGGGAAGGGCCATTCGATTTGCACACCACAGCCGGATGGGACACGGAAAAACCGCTGCAAGAGAGTTTGCGGGCAGAGCTTGCGCAAGACCTGAGGGATGGCTATACGCATTCCGGGCCACACAAAGGCGATTTCCAGGTCCAGGCCGCTGGCCGGTCCGCTAAAAATTACCTTTCCCGAGGACAGATGAAGCTGTTGGTTTTTGCGTTGTTGTTGGCACAGGCGCAGTTGCTGGAGGAATCGCTAGGTGCCAGGGGTTGCGTGTTGATCGACGATCTGGCCTCGGAATTGGACAGCGGCAACCGGGGCAAGCTGCTTGAATTTTTAACACTGCGCCAGGCGCAGTTTTTTATCACAGCCACCGACCCGTGCATCTTGGAACCGGCGGGTTTGGCTGAAACAGCCGTTTTCCAAGTGGAGAAGGGCCGGGTTACACGGGTTTGATTTAACTTAGGAACGAAAAGAGAATATGGTTTCCGACGATTACGATAGTACAAACATCAAAGTATTGAAGGGTTTGGACGCGGTCAGAAAACGTCCGGGCATGTACATCGGCGATACTGACGATGGCACTGGTCTGCACCATATGGTGTTCGAGGTGGTGGATAACTCCATTGACGAAGCCTTGGCGGGCCATTGCAAAAGCGTTAAGGTGTTCATCCATTCCGACGAATCGGTCACTGTCTCCGACGACGGGCGCGGCATCCCGGTGGACATCCACCAAGAGGAAGGCCGTTCGGCGGCGGAAGTGATCATGACCGTACTGCACGCTGGCGGCAAGTTTGACGATAATGCTTACAAAGTTTCCGGCGGTTTGCATGGTGTCGGTGTTTCAGTGGTAAACGCCTTATCTGAAGAGTTGGAGTTGGAGGTCCGCAAAGGCGGCAAGCTGTATAAACAGCTTTACCGCCACGGCGTACCCCAGGCTCCGTTGGCCGAAGCAGGTCCGGCGGAAGGGTCGGGCACGAAAATTCGCTTCAAACCCAGCAGCGAGACCTTTACCCATATTCAGTTCACTTATGACATCCTGGCCAAGCGTCTGCGCGAATTGTCCTTTCTCAACTCCGGTGTGCGGATCGAATTGTTTGACGAACGCACCGACCGTGAGGACATTTTTGAATTTGAGGGCGGTATCCGCGCTTTCGTCGAGCATCTCAATAAAAACAAGACACCGTTGTTTGAAAAAGTCTTCCATTTCACCACGGTACGGGATGATATCGTCGTCGAGGCGGCTTTGCAGTGGAACGACTCCTACCAGGAAAACATTTTCTGCTACACCAACAACATTCCCCAGCGCGACGGCGGTACCCATGTGGCCGGTTTCCGCGCTGCGCTGACTCGCACCCTGAACCAATACATCGAAGCCCAGGGCCTGCAAAAGAAACACAAGGTCGCCACTACAGGCGACGACTCCCGCGAGGGGCTGACCGCCATCCTCTCGGTGAAAGTGCCCGACCCGAAATTCTCCTCGCAGACTAAAGACAAACTGGTGTCCTCCGAGGTGAAGCCGGCTGTGGAAGGGGCAATGAATGAAAAATTCGAGGAATTCCTGCTGGAAAATCCTGCCATTGCCAAAATCATCGCCGGCAAGATGATAGACGCGGCCCGCGCCCGCGAGGCGGCCCGCAAAGCTAGGGAAATGACCCGCCGCAAAACCACGCTGGATATTGCCGGGCTACCCGGCAAATTGGCCGATTGCCAAGAGCGCGACCCGGCACTGTCCGAGTTGTTCATCGTCGAGGGAGACTCCGCCGGCGGCTCCGCCAAACAAGGCCGTGACCGCCGCACCCAGGCCATTCTGCCGCTGAAAGGTAAGATTCTCAATGTCGAGCGCGCCCGTTTCGACCGCATGTTGTCGTCCGAGGAGGTTGGCACTCTGATTACTGCCCTAGGTTGCGGCATCGGACGGGAAGAATACAACCCGGACAAATTGCGCTACCACCGCATCATCATCATGACTGACGCCGATGTGGACGGTTCGCACATCCGCACGCTGTTGCTGACCTTTTTCTATAGACAAATGCCGGAGTTGATCGAACGCGGCTACATCTACATCGCCCAGCCGCCGCTGTACAAGGTGAAAAAGGGCAAACAGGAAAGTTATGTCAAAGACGACGGCGAGTTGGATAATTTTCTGCTGCAAATGGCCTTGGAGAAGACCAAACTGTTCATTGACGAGGCAACGCTGCCCATCAGTGGCCAAGGCTTGGAAAAGCTGGCCCAGGAGCATCTCAAGGTACGCGGCCTGATTGAACGCCATGGTCGCCGCTACGATGAAACTTTCCTCGAAACCCTCATCGACATGCCGCCCCTGCTGAAGGATGATCTGCAAGACCAAGCCCTTTGCGAAGCTTGGTTCAAGCAGTTGGAAGTGCTGTTGCAAGGCAAGGAAAAGGGTGCCTTGTTCACTATAGAGGCGGATTTTGCCCAACGCCCTGGTGAATTTAACACTAAGGTGATGAAGCGCATCCACGGTGTGCAAAAATACTTTGAAGTCACCCCGCCATTCTTTCTGTCCCACGACTACGGCAGGCTAGTCGAGTTTGGCAAGACTGTAGAAGGCTTATTCGGCGAGAACACCGCGATAGGCACGGATGACAAGAAGACCCCGGTGAAGAACTTCAAGCAAGCCTTCGCGGTCATGATGGCGGAAGTCCGCAAGGGCCAGCACATTCAGCGCTACAAAGGCTTGGGTGAAATGAACCCGGAACAATTATGGGAGACGACGCTGGACTCCAATACCCGCCGCTTGTTGCAGGTTAGGATAGAAGACGCGATTGCCGCCGACGAGGTATTCACCACTTTGATGGGCGATCAAGTGGAGCCACGCCGGGAATTCATCGAGAAGAATGCGCTGGAAGTGGCCAACTTGGATATCTGATGTTACGCATTTTAAGTTTTCTTTAAGCTTGTCGGCCAATAATGGATACCAACACGAAGCGGCTCCGGCTCGGATTTAGTCTGGGCCGGGCGGTTTTGGACGGTTAAAATTGACTAACGCATAACGGAATAAACAAATGGCCACCATTTACATTAAGTTCTATGACACATTGAATAACGATTTGTACCTACCCTTGGAACTGATCGACTTCCACTACGAAATCGAATGCCTGAAAAACATCGGGCCTGACGATGGCGAGGCGGTCAGCCAGGAGGGCAAATTCAGCATTACTTGCCCGGATTTGGAGTGGAGGTCGGTGATTGATACCCTAAGGGATAGCGGTGCAAGCTTAGTCTATACGGTGATGCTGAAGGGTAAGCAGGGGGAGCCTATCCTCCAAGAAGCCGGCGAGTTGAACTCCCAAGTCAAGCATTACACCACCCGTCACCGGGATAGGAAATTGGTTTTCTCCTTCTGGTTTGGCGACTGCCTGCCGTTCGGGCAGACTGGCTTGGCGGCATGAATAACTAAGCGATGCAATTTCACCTTCAACCGCTTGTATAAAAGCCTATTTCTCGACCCCGCCAGCCTCAGCTTCAAAGGTAGCCCGCCTTACCGCGTCTATCAATTGTTGCTAGGCCACCGAGGTTGCGGCAAAAGCACGGAACTGCGCGCCGGCTCAGCCACATCCTGCACCACCCCGAGCGGTTTTTCGTGGTGTTTTTGGATGTGCCCTCCGTGCTGAACATTAACAATCTGATCTATGCCGATATTCTGCTGGCGTTGGCGGACGCGCTGCGCCGGAATCCATCGTCATTCCGGTCATGGATGCCGGCATCCAGCACCATGGACGTTAGCTTACCGCTTTCATCATCGTTTGCAGGGGAATGCTTATATACGGCTGCGGTGGTTAAGCTACTTTTGCTTCGCCCTCACCCCAACCCTCTGCCGAGGGGAGAGGGAGTATTGTGTCGCTTTACTTCTGCAGCCCCGATAACAGAGCAATGCCAAGCCTAGCCCCCAGTTCACCCGCCCGTCCCGAGCACACGGACGGTCTGCGGAGGCTGGAAAAGATCATCCGCCATTATCAAGGCATCCAACTTGTGTTGGCGCTTTACAATGACCCGCCTGACTACCGCAACAAGCTCATCATCCACCTCAACCATTGGGTTACTCTGGCTGGGCGCGTCGATGCTCGCCCCTGCGCCGATTTTGCCGAGTTTGAGCGCTGATTAATCTCGGCCTGTGCCACGGTTGATCTGGTGCATGTAGTTGGATTGGATGCCTGGCTGCGAGAGGAGGAAGGCAAAAATCGCTTGCAGGGCTTCAACCTGCATCGGGAAACCTTGGCAAGCGCTTGCCGCAAGCCTGTGGTGTTGTGGTTGCCGGTGCATCTCATCACACAGTTTGCATTGCAAGCCCCGGATTTTTGGGAATGGCGGCGGGCGGTGTTGGACTTTTCAGCGGACAGTGGCGTGTTGCCGGAAGCATTGCTGAAAACCTTGGATAACATGGCAGGCTTGCGCAAGCCCATTATTTTGCCAGTTGCCGTCGAAGCTCTACATGATGAAATCGACGAGGGTGACTGAGGCCATGCCCGTTTCATGGCAATAGCAAGCCAAATCGAGCGCTGGCAATTTAGCAGGAAGACGGCAGAAGCCCTAGACGCTGCGCTGAAGCTTTATCGCCGGGTTATGGCGGCTGGTGAGAATGCCTACCCAGAAGCTGTGCTCGATAACGCCGTCGCCTGTTTGATATTCGGGGAAGCCTTGTCAAATGCAGGGGTTGCCAACCAAGCGTTGCCCATCTTACAAGATGCCCAACAGCGTTTTGAACGGATAGGACAAGAGCCTCGTGCCAAGCGTTTGGCTGTGAAAACATTGATAGTGCAAGGCGACAGTTTTCGTGAGTTAGGGCGATGGGACGAGGCTGCAATCACCTACGAGGAAAGTATACGTCGATCTGAGAAGCTGGGCGATAGACACGCCATTGCGATAGCAAAGTCAGAATTTGGTTCTGTGTATGTTTTTCAACAGCGGTATAGCGAAGCGCAATTAGCCTATGGGGAAGCGATGGAAATTTTACATGCACTCGGTGATAGGTACAATTTAGCGGGGATTTGGTATTTAATCGGCAGGGTTTATGCAGAAACTGGACGCTACGAGGAAGCGGAACATGCTTTCCTAGCAGCCCTAGCCATCAAGGGTCAATTAGCTGACGAGGGAGGAGTGGCATATGGAATGGGTGCATGACCGCCGCCACCCCGAGCAGGGCTACCGCTCCTGCCTGGGCATCCTGCGCCTCGCCAAGCTGAAACAGGCGGCCTGCCTCGAAGACCTAGACCTGCACACCCCCCGCCAACTGGACCGGGCCTTGGTCCTCAAGCTGGCTGACTGCCAGTGGGCTGCGGACCACCTGAACATTTTAATCACTGATGTTACGCAGTCATCGCTAGAGGATGGCAACTTGTGGAGTGCGGCGACTCGTCGCCGCTGGACGCAAAAGGCGGCGACGAGTCGCCGCACTCCGTGCGCCCGTGATGGCGTA
>CAIZPP010000100.1 GCA_903934875.1 uncultured Methylococcaceae bacterium | reverse complement strand
GGCCCATGCGTACGCAAACAGCCATACCAGGTGGGTGACGTTGCGGCGCAGCTCTTCGCGCGGGGTGATCGCGGCCAGGTTGCGGTCGCGGGTCTTCCAAATGTAGCCCCACAGGATCGAAGCGGTGACGATTTCCAGCACAATCTCGATGTACAGGAAGTTCATCCAGTAAGTCTCGAACTCAGGCGCGAACGAGTCCAAGCCAGCGGACCAGCCGTAAACTCCTTCGTACCAACGAACCCATGCGTAGAACACGGTGTAGATCGTGAAAGCGAAAGCCAGCCACTTTACATCCAAAAGCGGTTTGTCTTTTACGCCTACAGTGCTAATTGTAGTTGCAGCCATTTTATTACCTCAGTTGTTTGGGTTACTTCTAGGGTGTCTCTTCGTGCGAATTTTGGCTTAACTTCGCAACAAGGACGATTCTATGACTGGGGGGTGAAAAAAAAATTCCTTCACTAAGGCCAAGAAAGCAAAAATTTTTACTGAGGCTTGTGGTAGGTTATTAAGTGGCTACGGGGTGAACCCCTTTAGAATCGCAAACCCCACACACCTGCTGGAGAAATGGCTTGATGTTCAAACTGCATCCCCAACTGCAACGAGACTGCCTGGAAATTGGCCGCTTCAAACTTTGCCGTTTGCTTTTAATGGACGAGAGCCGCTATCCGTGGTTCATCCTTGTGCCAGAACGGGACGGGATATCCGAAATTTACCAGTTGAGCGATGCTGACCAGGCTTTGTTGCTGAACGAATCCTCCACCTTGGCGCGAGGCTTGGTGGAGGCTTTCGCCGGTGACAAGCTGAACATCGCAGCCTTAGGCAACCTAGTGCCACAACTGCATGTCCATCATGTCGTCCGCTATCGCGACGATCCCGCCTGGCCTGCGCCTGTGTGGGGAAAGTTCGCGCCGTTGCCCTATGGCGAGGCCGCGATGTCTGCGCTTGTTGCCCGCGTGAAAGCCACCCTAATTCGATGAAAACCCTACTACAAACGGTGATTTCCAAGCACCCAATAGAATCGGCCATGGACTGCCGGCCCGGCTGTGGAGCCTGCTGTATTGCCTTGTCCATTTCAACGGCCATTCCGGGCCTGCCCTTCGGTAAGCCGGCGGGGGTGCGCTGTGTGCAATTGACTGATGATCTGCGGTGCGCCATTTTTACTGCCGCTGACCGCCCCGCATGTTGCGCGGGACTCAAGCCTTCCTTGGAAATGTGCGGCAACCACAAGTCTGAGGCACTCGCTTATTTGGATTGGCTGGAACAGGCTACGCGACCTGGGGGATAAGGCAAAACGACGCGGGAATGCACTGCCGACTATTGTCAACGGGAAAACGATTCGGCCAAAGCTTCCAGTTCGTTCCAGCGTTCGTAAGCGGCCTCCAATTGCCCGGTCAAGACCTGCGCCTTGGCCAAGCTCTCTTTCACCAGGCCCGGGTCCCCTTTGTAAAACTCAGCCGAGTTAATCCGCCGGTTCAATTCCGCTTGCTTGGCCTCCATAGCTTCGATCTGCGCCGGTAGGGTTTCCAGTTCCCGTTGCTCCCTGTAGGACAGCTTCTTTTTGGCGGCGGAGGCTTTTGGCACAGAAGGCAGCGTAGGCTTGCTTTCCTGTGGCTGTTTGGCTGCCGGCTGTTTCGATTGGGCCAGCCAGTCCGAATAGCCACCTACGTACTCACTGATTTTACCGTCGCCTTCAAACACCAAAGTGCTGGTGACCACATTATCGAGGAAGGCTCGATCATGGCTGACGAGGATAAGCGTCCCTTCGTTTGTAGCCAGCAGTTCTTCCAGCAGCTCCAAGGTTTCCAAATCCAAGTCATTGGTAGGTTCGTCCATCACCAGCAGGTTGCAAGGCTGGCTGAACAATTGCGCCAGCAATGCCCGGTTGCGCTCCCCGCCGGACAGGCTGCGCACGGGAGAGCGGGCACGTTCGGGGGGAAACAAAAAGTTGCCCAAATAAGACATGATATGTAACCTCTGGCCGTTGATTTCCAGAAACTCCTTGCCGCCCCCGACGGCATCCGCCAAACTCTGGTCGGGATCGAGTTGGGCGCGGAGTTGGTCAAAGTAGGCAATGTTCAATTTAGTGCCGTGGCGCACCGTTCCGCTTTGGGGCGACAACTGCTTGAGCAGTATCCTGATTAAAGTGGATTTGCCCGCGCCATTCGGACCAACCAGGCCAACGCGGTCGCCACGCACAATGGCCGTGGAGAAACCACGAATCACGGCTCTGTCGCCATAGGCAAAGCTCACCGATTCTGCCTCAAGCACCAGTTTGCCCGAGCGTTCAGCCTGCTCCAATTCGATTTTTGCCTGGCCTTGCCGGTTACGGCGGTCCTCCCGCTCTTTGCGCAGTTCTTTCAACGCCCGCACACGCCCTTCGTTGCGGGTGCGGCGGGCTTTGACACCTTGGCGGATCCAAGCCTCCTCCTGGGCCAGCTTTTTGTCAAACAAGGCATTGTGCCTGCTTTCCTCCTCCAAGGCCGTAGCCTTTTTTTCTAGGTAATCGGCGTAGTCGCCGGGCCATGAGGTGAGCCGCCCCCTATCGAGGTCCACAATCCGGGTGGCCATCTTTTGCAGGAAGGCACGGTCATGGGTGATGAATAGAGTGGCACCCTTGAACTGGAGCAATTGGTCTTCCAACCAAAGAATGACTTCCAGATCGAGATGATTAGTAGGCTCGTCCAGCAGAAGCACATCGGGTTCGACGACGAGAGCCCGCGCCAGCGAGACACGTCTCCGCCAACCGCCGGAAAGCCCTGCCACCGGCAGTTCGCCCGGCAGGCTCAGGCGGCTTAGCACACTTTCCACCCGCTGTTGTAACTGCCAACCGTCGCGTGTCTCCAGTTGGTGCTGCAAACGGCCCATCTCCTTCAGTGCGTCTTCGCTGGCGTGCGCGTACTCGGTAAGCCGATGATATTCCGCAATCCAGTGGCCTATATCGCCTAGCGCATCTGCAACGGCATCATATATCGTAGCCTGCTCCGGCAAACTGGGCTCTTGTTCCAGCATGGCGATTTGGATGCCGGGCTGCCGCCATATTTCGCCGGTGTCTGCCGGTACAATAGAGGCAATCGCCTTCATTAAAGTGGACTTGCCCTCGCCGTTACGTCCAATTAGGCCGACCCGCTCGCCCGGGTCGAGTTGGAAGTTGGCGTTGTCAAGAACGGGATTGACACCAAAAGCAATTGCGACATCTGTCAGGCGTATGAGGGGCATGGAACGTCAGTGTTATATTTTTGGTATGATTTGAAAAATTTCATGATTTTGCTTACCCTTAGCGGGTCTTTCCACTATTTTTTACAACGCTAGGAACGCCATGTTGAATCTACTCAAAATTTATCTATTCGCAGCCCTACTGGCCGTTATCAATCCGGCCTTATGCGGCCCCATGAACGGCCAACCCACCCCGCCCCCCGCAGGAGCCAAAAAATACGAAAGTTATACAACCACCATTTTCACAAAACTCGGCGTGGGCTTCTCGAATCTATTTGGTGGCATTGCAGAGATCCCAAAAAACGTCATCAACACCACTAATGAGTACAATCTGGCGTTGGGAATCACCGGTGGCGTGGCCAAGGGGGCTTTGCACACCGCCGGACGCATGCTGGCAGGCACGGTTGACATCCTGACCTTTCCTTTACCCACAGAACCCCTCACCAATCCAACATACGTATGGGAAGACTACAAAACCGAGACGAGCTACAACCCCCTTTTCAAACTAAAGTGACCTTATAGCTTTTTTTTCATTTCCAGCACATTGCCTTTGTCAGTCTTGCGATAATCGACAGAATCCATCAGGTGTCGAATGATGAAAATGCCACGTCCCCGCTCGCAAAGATCCTCCGGGTCGGGGCATGGCACACCTTCTAGGTCAAAGCCTAGACCTTGGTCGTGGACTTGGATGGAAAGGCTGTTTCCCTCAATGCTAATGCACACTCGCAAGGCCTGGTTGTCGCTTCCTGCATGCTTGATAACATTGCTGAGGGCTTCGGTCAGAACTAAGTTGAGGTTATAGGCCAGAACGTCACGGTCGCCACCATAATCGCTCAAATCCCAGGCTAATTGTTCGCCAATATTGCCTATCAGGCCCAAGTAACGGGTCTGTGTGGGGATTTCGATTTCAAGTTTAATCCTGTTTCGAGTCATGGGGTCGTTCCCCCGTGCCATCGGCGAGAGCGTCTTCCACTCCCGGATAAATCTCAAACACCCGCGTCAGCCTAGTCAGTTCAAACATGGACTGGACACGGGATTGTACGCCCACCAATGCAAAACGCCCTTCCCTTAGCCCGGCGTTCTTGTGCCCTGAGAGCAGTGCGCCTAGCCCTGAGCTATCGACGAAACGGACTTCGGAAAGGTCGAGGATCAATTTCTTCGACCCGCTGTCCATAAGTTCCAACAAATAATCCTTAAGCTCCTTTGAATTGTGCGCGTCCAACCTTTCCTCATGGAACCTAAGCAGGGTAGAGCCGTCCTTGTTATCCAACGTAATATTCATTCTGTAACCTTTTATAGACTGGGTTTTACTACTATAGTTTTTCGGGAATTCGCCTGTTAAGCACCCTCAAAAAGTTAACAGCGCTTAAAAAACGACAACCTCTGTGCGACATGCCGTTTGTCACCATGCGAATTCCCAAAGAACTATAAAAATGCTGTAGCTGGCTTGGGCCTACCGTGTCTATTTTGAGCGAATGCTCAATCTTTAGCAATGGACAGGAAGACAATTCTTGCGTTGCCGAGCGACCGAGCCTACCGACTGTGCTTCTTGGGGACTGGAATGAAGCTAGAAGACAAAAAAAAACGGCAAGCATCCATCGCGTCCGCTTGAGCGCAGGGATAGCGAAGCATAACCCATTAAAAAATATGGAAACTAACTTCCATCATCCAAGGAATTCAGGTATTCCGCAATGACATCCCCGTGACACGCAGCAGGTTTACAATGACACCCAAGAGTCTTGCCTTTTAATTTTAGAACGTCTTTTTTAGTGAATCTAAGAAATTCTCGTTCAAAATCATATTTGAACTTACGAATGACCTCTTCCCTGTCTCCGCTAAAACCAATTGCATAAGGATTGCCAAAAACGGAACCGCGCCCAATATAGACATCATACTTGCCCCCCCTCTCTATGTTAATAACTTTTGTCGTGACCGTGTCGATTATTCGAGCTTTTATACCGGCTTCTTTAGCAGTTCTAATGAGATTTAAATAGGATTGTCCATCATTAAAAATAATAGCATGAGTGATATTTTCTATATCCTCTCCATCAAGATGAGTTGGCTGTTCGTCGGCTCGGGTATCAGTTGACAAGTATTGAGAAATGAAGTTGTTATAGTCATTTACATAAGCAAGATGGTACTTTGAAAGATTTGATAAAATTATCGATACCTTTCTTTCAAACTTTCTATAACATAAAAAGTTTTCTGGGTATGCTATAAGAATAGTTGGTGTTTGTTGTGTATTCATACAGCATTTTCAGCATCCGATAGTTACTTTATAAAGTGTATCACTGCACAAAGTATTCAGTTAAATCCAATAGTCGATTGGAAATCCATTATTTTTTGTTATTTTTTTTAAGCATGAAAATGCTGTATAAGTTGAACAACGTCTATGCCAGAACTCCAACACTGATTCAGTTATCCTATAACTAATCGCTTAAGAAATTGGTGCGGATTACATAAACATTTCATTCCACGCATTTTTTGTTTTTACTGAGGAAGAAACAATAACATGCCTGCGAATGACTGTCATAATATCATCTATTTGTTCTTGTGTAAGCAACGTGAAGCAGCAGCTAACAAAGGCGGATATATCAACAAAATCAAAAGATTTATTCTTGTAGATAAAATAATTCTTAGTAATGTCAACTCTTGGTATTGAAGCAACATCTTCAGGATACCTACAAATAAATGTTACCGGCAAATTGGAAAGATCAGGAAAACCCTTGAGGGTTTCCAAACAATCATCAAGTCGTTTCAAATCAATTTTCTTTACAGTGATCTCAAATAACAGAATAGGATTTTTTAAGTATTCAACCCAAATATCGGCTGGCTTTTTTGATGTAGTATTGGTTGAAAATACACTTTCTTCATCGCCACAAACAACTATTTCTTGAAGATCACCACCATAAATAATAGACTGACTTGAAAAAACAAAGTTCTTATAATATTACCAATCAATGTCTGAGGTATTGCCCCTGATTCAGGAGTATTGAGTGCAAAGCTGGATAATTTCAATGCAGCTTCTTGTTTTGAAAAAGTATTTCCTGCTATTTCTTTAATCTTTATTATTGAAATACTTTCAGCATATTTTACCAACTTAAAATAAAAGTAGTTTTCCAGCAACGCCCTTTCTTCGGTAGATTTTGTGTTTACAATTTCCCGTAGGAAATGCACTGCGGCCAAGGCAGCGGACTGTGGTCGCCTACCTAACGCCCAGGACTCATTAAGCTCTTGAATGTTTTTTGCCACATTCAACGGGTCAGATTTTCCACAAGGAATATTATGATCGTACAAACTGTACCAAATTCCCTGTTCAAAAATCGAGCGTGGATTACAATGATAAAAATTTGTTAATGGATTATATTCGCTGTCCAGTTGCATTCCAACAAGTGCAGTCAGAACAACTCCTCGAAATCCTTTTGCATTTACCTCAATCAAGTTTTTCAAAATATTGTCTATTTCAGTCTTATTTTTTATTGCTGAAAAATCAGACTCTGTAAGCTTTTTCGTATATTCAATCTTAGCATTGACGATATACTGGGCGTTTTTATTACGCTCTTCAACCTTCATCGCTGCTCAATCCCAAAAAATTTAATATTTGAGAATAAAATCTTGGATTCTCACTAACTCTATACAAATGGATAATTCGCTTAAACTCAAGAACGTCCATTCTGCGTTCCTGATTTTCAAGCTTAGACACATCTGATTGCGTCAAATCAATGGCAGTGGCAACTTCTGACTGTGAAAGGCCAAGTCTTTTCCTCTCAGAAGTTAGCATTTCAACAAATCGGCCGTATTCATTTGAATGGATAGTTTTCTTGTGCATAGTCTATTGATTGTGCTACACTATTCAAAATATTCAAAAATGGAATAATCCATGAAAGACTTGACTGCTGTATCATTATTTTGTGGGGCTGGCGGTATGGATGTTGGCTTCAAAAAAGCTGGATTTCATGTGATTGCTGCTAATGAGCTGGATGCGTATGCCTGCGATACATACGAAGCCAATCATCCTGAAGCGAAGCTTTTTCGAGGCGATATCAATCTTTTGAGAGATAGTCTTGCTGCCTATAAAGGCGTTGACTTAGTTTTTGGGGGTCCACCTTGCCAAGGTTTTTCTGTGGCTGGGAAAATGGATAATAACGACCCTAGAAGCAAGCTTGTTTTTGAATTTGCTAACGTTGTTGAGCAGTTGAAACCCACCTCTTTTGTGATGGAGAATGTAAAGGCTCTCGGGGCGTTAACAAAATTTGAGCATGTTCGGAATGAACTATTTCGGCGGTTTCATATTTTGGGGTATTCAATAACTATAATAATATTAAATGCCAAAGATTTTGGCGGTGCTCAAGCAAGGGAACGTGTTTTTTTTATCGGCATGAAATCAACACATCCAAGCATCAAAGCTGGAATTTTCAATACATATAAGAAAAAGGCTGTTTCTTTACGGCAAGCCATCATGCCGCTTGGCGTAGCGGGTTCAATATCCAATCCAAGGGTTTGCAACGCTAAAATTACCCTCGCTACTACGCCGATATTACGTAAATCCCCCTATGCTGGAATGCTATTTAATGGACAAGGGCGGCCATTAAATCCTGATGGCTGGTCAAGTACACTGCCAGCGAGCATGGGTGGAAACAGAACCCCTATTATTGATGAACGCCATTTATTTGAAAATGAAGAGGGCTGGGTCGAAAAATACCATGCATATCTAATGTCTGGTGGCCAACCGGGAAAGTTTGGTGACGTTCCCCCCTATCTACGCCGATTAACTGTTGATGAGGCTGCTCTGCTGCAATGTTTTCCAGCAAACTACAATTTCATAGGGCCACAAAGTAAGGTTTACTCCCAAATCGGCAATGCTGTTCCATGTAATCTTGCATTCGCCGTAGGTCAAGTCGTTTATCGCGCATTGACCAATCCTGATAGCTTTCGCAAAGCACAACAAACCCAGCGTGGTGAAATGTTTGAGTTGAACTTGTAATACAGCGTTTTTAATATCGAATAGTTACTTGTTAAGTTATACTATTTTGCAAAGCAATTCACACCGCTGGTGGTTTAATTGAGTTTCCTTTATTATTTTTCTTTGTTAAGAAAAAACGCTGTAGCTGTCAGCCAAACCGCCCGGTAATGTAGTCTTCGGTCAACTGGTGGCGCGGGTTCGTGAATATCAACGCGGTATCCCCCACTTCTATCACTTTGCCAAGGTGGAAATAGGCGGTGCGCTGGGACACGCGCGCAGCCTGTTGCATGGAGTGGGTTACGATGGCTATCGTATAGTGTTCACGCAAGTCATCAATCAATTGTTCGATTTTTGCCGTGGCAATTGGGTCCAGCGCTGAACAAGGCTCGTCCATCAGAATGACTTCTGGGCTGACTGCGATGGTGCGGGCAATACACAAACGCTGTTGCTGCCCCCCGGACAGGCCCGTACCCGGATGGTGCAGATACTCTTTGACCTCGTCCCAAAGCCCTGCCCTGCGCAGCGATTTTTCGACTATTTCCTCCAATTCCAATTTGTTTGCGGCCAAGCCATGAATGCGAGGCCCGTAGGCCACGTTCTCAAAAATGCTTTTTGGAAACGGATTGGGTTTTTGAAACACCATGCCGACTTGCGCCCGCAACGGCACTACATCAAGGCCATTGGCGTAAATGTCCAGGCCATCCAGTTTAATTTCCCCGCTGATCCGGCAACCGGGGATAGTGTCGTTCATGCGGTTCAGGCAGCGGAGAAATGTAGACTTCCCGCAACCCGACGGACCGATCAAGGCGATGACTTCATTACGCCCTATATCCAGGCTCACATCTTGGATAGCATGTTTTTCGCCATAGAAAACATCAACATTGCGGCATTGGATGCGGGCATTTTCGACGAACATGTCACCGACGGTCTGAATGTGCTCACGTGAAAACGAAGCGGGGGTAGGGATATTAACCGGATGTCTCATCCTGAAGCTCTCTTATTATGGGGTTATCCTAGCGATGATTTACCAGCGACGCTCATAGCGTTTGCGGAGATAGACCGCCAATCCGTTCATGGTTATCAAGAACGCGAGCAAAACTAGAATCGCCGCCGAAGTCCGTTCGACGAAGCCGCGCTCTGAACTATCAGCCCACAGATAAATCTGCACCGGCAAAACAGTCGATGGCTCCATCAGGCCGGTGGGTACATCGACTATGAAAGCCACCATTCCGATCATCAACAAAGGTGCGCTTTCCCCCAAAGCACGGGCCATGCCAATGATCGCCCCCGTCAATATACCGGGCATCGCCAAGGGCAGCACATGGTGAAAGACTGTTTGCATCTGCGAAGCGCCAATGCCTAGCGCCGCTTCGCGTATCGAAGGCGGCACCGACTTCAGTGCGGACCGTCCGGCGATGATGATAACCGGAAGTGTCATCAAGGTCAGCACCAACCCTCCCACCAGGGGCGAGGAGCGGGGCAAGCCGAAGAAATTAATGAATACCGCCAAACCCAGCAAACCGAAGACAATGGAGGGTACCGCAGCCAGATTGTTGATGTTGACTTCGATAATGTCGGTCCACCGGTTGCGCGGAGCGAATTCCTCAAGATATATCGCCGAAGCGATGCCGATAGGCAATGACAAAAACGCAGTGACCATCAAGGTGAACAAGGAACCCATTAGCGCACCTTGGATGCCAGCCAATTCTGGCTCGCGCGAATCACCGGAAGTGAAAAATTGTCTGTTAAAGCGCTTTTCCAATCGCCCATCGGCCATTAGTTTGTCGATCCAGGCAATTTGATAATCCTTCAAACGGCGATCACCTTCGTCGACACTTCGGTCAATTTGAGATTTGACCAGCATGTCTACGTCGTCGTCCACAGGAAGCCAGACGCGTTCGGTTTTACCCAAAAGGGAGGGGTCCTTCACTAAAATCCGTTGCAGTTCGTAGCTTGCGCCCTTACTGAGTATTCCATTGAGGGAACGCTTTTGCTGTCTGTCCTTAACTTCCGGGAACAGCGCCGACATGCTCTTTTTGAGCAATGCGGGGTAGTCAGCCGCAGCCAGGACCGCACTGTCGTGCTTGCCTTCCGGGTCCAACAACGATTCGTCGAAAGTCACGTCCAAGGCCACATAAGTCTGCTCAATGGCGCTCCATGCATGGGATATGATGTTGCCAAACAATAGAACTAAAAAACCCAAGCCAGCAACAATGCAAATTAAACCATAGGCCTTGAAACGGGTTTCTGCCGCACGCCGGCGGGGCAGACCGGCTTTGACGATTTGATGGGTGCGGATGCCAAGATTGGATAATTGAGAATCTTCTTTTGGGTTATTCATACTGTTCCCGGTATTTGCGGACAATGTGTAATGCAAGGATATTTAAGGCCAAGGTGGCCAGAAACAAAACCAGCCCCAGCGCGAAGGCGGCAAGGGTTTTTGGACTATCAAACTCTTGGTCTCCCACCAATAGGGTTACGATTTGGGTCGTCACGGTAGTCACGGCCTCCAGCGGATTGGCAGTCAGATTGGCCGCAAGGCCGGCTGCCATAACGACGATCATGGTTTCACCGATGGCCCGCGAGGCCGCTAACAAAATGCCACCAACAATACCCGGCAGTGCCGCGGGTATCACCACTTGACGGATGGTCTCAGATTGTGTCGCGCCCAAGGCGTAAGCGCCATCCCGCAGAGATTGGGGCACAGCGTTGATAAAGTCGTCAGATAAGGACGAAACAAAGGGGATGATCATGATTCCCATGACCAAACCGGCGGCCAAGGCACTTTCCGAGGAGACATCCAGCCCGAAGTCGGCACCCATGCTACGTATGAACGGGGCGACAGTCAATGCTGCAAAAAAGCCGTACACGACGGTTGGGATTCCTGCAAGAATCTCCAACAAGGGTTTGGCAACCGAACGAAACTTCAGGCTGGCGTATTCGGCCAGGTAAATTGCAGACATCAGGCCAATAGGCACGGCTACAACCAATGCAATTGACGAAATCAACAGAGTGCCGGTAAACAGGGGTACGGCGCCAAAAGCCCCGGATGAAGCGACTTGGTCGGAACGCATTGCGATCTGGGGACTCCACTGCAAGCCAAACAAGAAATCGGTTAAGGGTATCTTGTCAAAAAAACGGATTGACTCGAACAATACAGACAGCACTATCCCGACGGTAGTCAGTATGGCAATCAGCGAACTCCCCAACAAAAACGACATAATCGTATTTTCCACTAGGTTCCTCGCCCGGTGTTCCTTATGGATGCGAGAGCGGGCAAAATAAGCCCCAACAAAGGCTAATGCTACGGCCAAGAATGATAGCAGCCAGCCGCTCCTAATTTTTAGGAGGCGCAGAAATTCAACCGCAGCTTGCAGTTCGGGCTTTGTGTCACTGCCACCGGCATTCATTGAATTACGGATATCGTTGATCAGCAGACCTTTAATATCAGCCGACAAAGCCTGGCTTCCATCGGGAAGACTCTCCATCACCATATGGTTAATCACCGGGGTTTCAAACCCTAGCCATAAAATCAACAACAACAGCGCAGGCAACAAACTCCATAGAGCGGTGTAATAGCCATAATAATTGGGAAGGGAATGCAGGGTTTTGACTTTCCCGAGGACTATGTCCCTGGCTCTTTTTCGTCCGAGATGGAAAGCGTAAGCGCTTATCAGCAACAGCAACAATAAAAGTGTAGATTTTTGCATAGTTGATTCCGATATTATCTGCCAAATCATTTTAATTTTAGATAAAACACTAACTGGAGTTCGGGCAAATCTGTGTCATAGAACATTCGCATGTTACGATAGCATGTCATAGACTTTATTTACCCAGGCCCAATGATAGGCATAATCATAAACCTAGGCTAGCATCCGCGCCACTGCCGTAACAAAGGGCGGTTTCTGATAGAGTCTGATGAGGAGCGTTGACCAGGCGGATTAAACTGGAAGGTATCCCAGCATAGCATCCATTTAGCTCAAGCAAGCGATTTGGCAAGAGCAATCCGTTCCTCAATCAATGTGGGAATACTGTTGATCGCTTCAAGCCTGCGTAAGCGTGGCAACAGCCCCTGCTTGTTGGCCAGTTGGATGCTCAAACCAGGTCTTGCGTTGATCTCCAACATAAGCGGGCCGCGCACCCGGTCAAGTACTATGTCGACACCGATATACCCTAACCCCGCCAGATCGTAACAACGCGCGGTCAAGGCTAAAATCTGGTCCCAATGGGGTATTTCCAAACCGGCTATGGCTCCTCCCGTATCGGGGTGGAGTTCTACCGTATCATCATGCCAGACCCCGCTGGACGTGACACCCGTCGCCAACTCTATCCCCACCCCCACCGCACCTTGGTGCAAATTCGCCTTCCCGTCCGACAAGCGAGTCGGCAAACGGAGCATCGCCAACACCGGCACACCCCGGAACACTATCGTGCGGATATCGGGCACTCCCTGATAGCTCACCTTGTCAAAAACCGGGTCAAAATCGACACGGTACTCGACCAGCGCACAATCCGGCAAGCCACCTAGACTAAACATTCCGCTCAGGATGTTGGAAATGTGATACTGCAAATCGTCCTCGCCAGCCAATAGCCCGCTGGATCTGCGATAGCGCCCGTTGAGCTTGCCAATCACGACCAAAATGCCCTCGCCGCCGCTGCCATGCGCCGGTTTAATGACAAACTCATCATAGGGCGCAAGCAAATCCGGCAATGTGTCGACCTGATGCTCGATTTCGATCACGGCATAAAGCTCAGGCACGGCAATGCCGGCCGCTAATGCCAATTCTTTGGTACGCCGTTTGTCGTCCACCAGCGGAAAATTCTTGCGCGGATTGTATAGCAGAATGAAGTCTGCGTTACGCTGATTCATGCCCAAAATTCCCAATTCGCGCAAGCGCCTACCCATGCCAAAGAAATTTTGCCAACGCATGGCCGGTAGCCTGCCTATTCTTGCCGCAACGCCGAACGGAAGCGCCACAACTCGGTCAGCCTATAACCGGTATAGCGTCCGAGCAATAAGTTGGCGGCCAGTACGATCAAGAGCAATTCAGGAAACACGAAAACCATGTGCCGCAGCACGCCATCGCTCATGATCGCAAACGCCAAAGCCGCCACAAGCAGACTTCCGAAACCTTGCTGCAAGGCTTCCAACGGACCCGCCTCTTCCCACACCAAGGACATTCGCTCGACCGTCATGGTCAGGATGACCATCGGGAATAGAGCAACTGAGACGCCTCGGTCTATACCCAGTTTATGGGTCAGCAGACTGACCACAGCCATCAGCAGGATGACGATGGTCAGCACCGATGCCAATCGCGGCACCAATAGCAGCTTTAGATATTCCAAGTAAAAGCGGATCGCTAACCCCAAGCCAACCACAAGGGAAAACAGAACAATACCCCAAATCAGTTTGGTCTCACGAAAAGCAAGCGCAATCAATATAGGCATAAACGTACCAAAAGTCTTAAAGCCCACGACATTGCGCATGAAAACGATTAGAAAAGCGCCAACCGGGGTCAGCAGCAGGACACGGTAGACATTCTGGGTCTGCACAGGAAGGCTAAACAGTGAAAACTCCATGATCTTCGAACCCATCTGCCGCGCCCGCTGTTCCGCAATCAAGGTCATTTCCTGGGCATGCCTGGTGACAGAATACTCCACTTTGGGGAACCGCCCGCCGTTGATGTCCAGCACCATATCCTTGCCTACATGCCAGATGATGGTGTCCTTGGGAATTCCAGGCTCGGCGGTTTGCGGGTTAATTGGCTGCCATTCGTTATTGGCATAAACCTCAATCCAAGGGATGAGCGATGCGTGTTTCGCACCGTCCACAAGGTGCAATATCTGGATCATGCGGGCTTTTATATCGGCACCGGCAAGAATATCGACAATGCGCGCCACCCATTCCTCTTGCGTCTGCGTATCTTGCTGCAAAATGCTGACGTTGGCGTCGGGCGTCGGTGCGTTAAGGCGTAACAGCAACGCACGGCAAAAAGAAAGGGTGTCCGCCGATTTGCTGCGGGCTTCATCAATCACCGCTTTCACCTCGGACCGAAGCAATTCGGGGTATTCGGGAGTTGACAAGTTTGGCGGAGGAATGGGCTTTTCCGCTTGAGCCGTAGACGGATTCCGGGCCAAATGCAAACGATAATACAAAACCTGATAGCCAGTGGCTTTACGCACCGCCCATTGGGCGCTGCGTGAAACCCCGTCGTCCTCCGTAGTAAGCCCGTAATTGCTGGATACGAAGTTTTCGTCCACGACCGTATAACCAGCAGGGTCTCGTGGAATGAATAGCCTGGCCTTGATCGGCGTGTCCCGCTTGGGCTTGAACTCTATGCGTGCTTCCACAGTCCACACATCCGCCTGTTCCGTTGGGAAAAGCGGCAAGCCTAGACGGGTCACCTTGTAGTAACACAAGGATAGACCGATGGCCACTAGGACGAATGCAAGTACCTTAACATGGAGGTTTCTCATGAGCTGCTACAGCGTTTTCAACATCAAAGAGTTACGTGTTAAGTTATATTGTTTTACAATGCACACAACTGGTGCAGTTGATTGAGTATCCTGATTACCGTTCCCACGGTCTCCGTGGGAATGCTGCCTTCGACGCTCCGTGTTGAGTTTCTCTCCATATACCTTTTCCCTCAAACAAACAGTCTGACGCAGAGCGTCCGTGGAGGCATTCCAACGCGGGGCGTGGAAACGATGTAAACGCTGTAAAACCGGAATTTCATGGATGTGACGGGCCATTCATGGCAAGGCACGGGTCTTGCTCTGATTTGAACAGAAAGGTTTCATTGGCATCCACTAGTGCCACATTCTTGAGAAAGGCTCTGCCGAGAAGCACAGGGTAATTGAAGTTGCTCCTATCGACTAGATTAAATTCCGTATTGTATTCCTTTCCGTTCTTGCAGATGGTAAGCATCACCACGTCGCGCTTAGACGACTGGCAATCGTCACCTTTGCATTTGATATTGACAGTGCGCAGGAGTGGTTGCTCGGCTATGATTGGAGGCAGCCTCTTATCTTCAAGGTCGCCTAGGGAAAAACGCACCCAATCCTCGCCGTACTTATTAAAATGCTCTATCCTGTCCGCATGCAAGGAGGAAGTCTTCGCGCCAGTGTCCAATTTGGCGGTCAGCCTGCGGTTCCATGGCCTAATGAATATCGATTCCAACCACCCCATGATGACCCGTTGTTCTTGTGTCTCTGGCCTTGCATTGACCGGCGGCGGCGCATGTTCCGCAGCCGCAGTGGCTGCGCAAATCGACAGCGCCAACGATAGTGCTAACAGCGTTTTCAACATCACAATTTAATCAGAGGCTAGTTTTTTGTTGCAACTAAGCCACTCAATCGATGGCTTCGTTGGATTTCCATAGACTTTATCGGAAACCTTCCACTATTGCAGCAACGGCGCGGCCACTAGCTGGGTTTCCGATAAAGTCTATTATATTACTTTAATCACATGAAAACGCTGTATCTTCGGCATGCGTTTTCTTCGGGCCTTGGTTAACATGTCCTGGCTGGCAAGATGTTTCTGCCATACCGTCATCTGGCATGGTTCGCCGGAATCCAGATTGCAGGGACACCCCAAACCCCGCTTTACTGGAGCCTAGGCTCCGGCGATCCATGCCGGAACGACGCGCTTTGGATCTAGTGCTTTTATGATTCGAAATTGCCCTTTGAAATACCAGATTGACGGATAATGGACTGAAGTGTCCCAATGCGAACTTCTGAATGGTCGGGTACGGGAACAGTGATTGTTGTTTCTTTAAGTTGCTTTTGCATGATAATGTGGCTTCCACGCTGGCGAACTTCAACAAAACCGTGGCTAACGAGAATAGCGCAAATTTCCTGACCAGATAAAATCCGCAGTTTACCCAACGGCAATCTCCAGTTGTGTTACATAAACCTCCTGGTGCAGCCGTTCTTGGATTTCCGATGGAGATGCGGCTTCAAAGAACAATTCAAGCGCTTCACGAAGATTTTCCCGCGCCTCTTGAACGGTGTCGCCTTGGCTCGCAATGTCAAGTTGTGGACAGAGCGAGACGTAGCCACTGCCTTCACGCTCAATAATGGCTGTAAGTTGTTTTATCATAATATTTACTACAATGGATCATCTTTCATTGAATCACTCTTCCGCCTATTGCGCCTTACAACACTGCCAATAAGCTTCTATGATGTTGGCAGACAAATCGGCTCCGCAATCCCATTCGACAAAATATCCACCGTTGACAACTTTCATAAATTCCCTGATGTCTCGAAGTGTTTGAAACGCCTCGTATTCAAGATAAGGACTAACATCAAAATTACCCATCCGGCCATCATCAGCAACGATGGATAGTATCCAATTGGGTTGTGGATGAATCTCTAATATTCTCATTGGTCAAGACCTTTAATTGGAAATGGTTTCTTACCATTCACCGCTAGATTCCAGTCAGCGATCAAATCTTCTTGATGAATTTCTAGCCATGCGACGACAAGTTTATGTTTATTTGGGGGGGTTCGCCAGCCAAAAGCGATCCATCAATAAATGATTATTGCTCGTTCCCACGCTCCAGCGCTCGTTGTTATACACAAGTTTCGTCGGGCCAAAAACGCCGTCATTCCGGCAGGGATTGCCGGAATCCAGAAGCCATGGAGGGCAAACTCGTCGCAGAGCAAGTGTTTGATTTCTTGCTCGTTCCCAAGCTCCTGCTTGGGAATGGGGTTTTTGAAGCTCCGGCTTCCCGAAGAACGACCAAGCAGTAGCTTGCAAAAAAGGGTTCCCAAGCCGGAGCTTGGGAACCAGCCAATACTGCTTTTAAGTTGCTACGTTGGGAACCAGAAAAACTTCCTGTTTTCCATTTTACCTCAACCCCCGCCTTGTTTGATTGAGTTTATCGCCCGTCTCCAAAGCGGCTGGTGAGTTTTAAGAGGTGCGAAGTTGGTCGTGACAAATTGGGCTGCATTGGTCGTCGTGACGGTGCAAGCATTCCCGTATCCGCTGCAAGCCCCGCCCCAACCAGTGAACTCGTATCCGCTGACCGGAATGGCGGTGAGAGTGACTGCCGTCCCTCTGGTGTAATTCGCACTGCATGTCGTACTGCAATTAATGCTACCCTCATTGCTAACGACGGTCCCGCTCGCGCTGTTGACATTGCCGACATTTAGGGACATCGGGGGGGAGCCGTTCAGGCTTGTTATTGTTATGCCTCCGGTTCCGCAGACTTGATTAAACGGTGGCGCACACGACATATTCCCGGCCCAATTGGTGTTCCATAGCCATTGATAGAGAGGTATCCAAGTAAACCCTGCCGCTGACCCGGTACATGCAGATGCCGGCGTGGATGCCGAGCAAATGCCAACCAATTGTGTCGTAAACGTAGTGCAAGATGCTGGACTTGAACAAAGCGGGTTGCTGCCAAAATCCGGGTTAACCGGTTTATCAGTGAAATTGAGTACCATACCTTCGTTGGATGTCATATACATAGTGCATATACCGTTAAGGTAGGCAATGCATAAACTATTTCCAAATTTGTCGATATCCGATAACTTATAATAAAAAGGGTAGGGTGCTGATTTGCTTGGTGGAGTTGTTTGTCCAGGTAGAGGGTCAAAATTCGGCGGACTTACGGGGGAACCATCGTATAGAGATATTTGCTGTACCCAGTCAAAACCCGATAAGCCACATTTACTTGCGTTGTCGTTAAGCGTGTCGTTATTTGCCGGAATGAATGAAGCATGTATAGAAGTTGGAAGCCCGGTAGTTGAACTTGCATAACCTTCAAGCGACACATTGACAGGCGTCGGACAAGCTATGTTCAAGGTAAGTGGCTGCGATGACGGATTATTATATGTGACCTGAAAGGTAGGTGGCTGCGGTGCGGTATTACCGGCAGAGTCCGTGACTTGAACCGTGAAGCTATTGGGGTTTAATATCGTTACCGGGCAGCCTGTTGAACTTAACACGCCGGTGTTGGGATTCAGCGAAAAACCTAGGGGCAGCGACCCTGATGAGACTGACCATGTGTAGCCAGTTCCACTTCCCCCTGTAGCCGCAAACGTCACAGGGCCATAAGGCTGGACGCAGGATGCGTTCGGGAGGGTGGCGGGGGTGATCTGCAATGGGAGGTTATTGGCATACCCGTTGAATTGAAGTATAGGATAGTCTACCTGTTCTGAAAGAGGATAAATGTTGCATGAAATAATTGCTTTAACTATATTTCCATCGATATCGTCACAGCCTTGCATCGCCCTTGTACCATTTTGAGCCGAATTTGCGCCAATATTATCTATGTTTCTAAATGCAATGAAGTAGTTTTGACCGACGGCAAGAGGAATATCTGAAAATGACGGTCCATTTAATGTACCAATTGCTATTCTCCAATCGAAGGATGCAGACCCAAGCAAAATTACGCCAATTCCACCATTCTTTTCAGGAACTAACAAATAAATTTCAACCGTCACAATTTGGGGCCATGGTGGTACACCATCTAAAGCCGAAAAATTGGTTTTGACCATATTCAAATTATACGACACGCTTGGAGTATAAAACCAACCCCAATCTATAGCAGAGAAACCCCATGGAACCGGCGTAGCAGTGACGTTAAATGAGTCAGCAACATTATTATCGCCGGCAAAAGTAGTCGTAGCTGTGAAAAATAAAATGAATATACATGTAAATTTACTCATATTACTCCCCTATCATTCCAATTTTGTTAAAAATTTCGGCTGTTTCACAATGACTACATTGGGGAAGCTTTGATTTACGAGTGGACCACAACCCAACGACCTGCCCGCTGTTGTTGATGCCAACCGCACCACTTTGGGTTCTACCCATTGTGCCGAGGTTGCTCATCACGCCGCCGCTGTATAGGAAGGCATGTATTGACATCTCGGTGTTATCGAAATATCCGACGACCTGTCCGCTGTTGTTGATGCCCCCACATACGACACCCCCATTGACCACCAAGCTACCAAGGTCGAGTTTTGTGATGGTATAAAGCGGCGGCGCAGCCTGTGCCACGAATCCCCATAACAAAACTGCCGTTATAGAGACGCAACGAACATCCAGCCGTTATGCTAATGACTTGCCTAATTCCCCCCTTTCAAATAAGGATGCTAGGGGAAGCCTCTCCGTAAGTGCGTTGAAAAACCGAAGTCTGGCGACGCTAAGCCATTGAATGTTTGTCTTAGCTGGATGATTGCGTCTTTTCGTTGCGTCGTTGCGCCGTTGCGTGAAACTTTCTTTTTGCTTCCTCGCCATACTGTTTGACCGTGCCGTTGAACAAAGATTTTTTTGACTCACGCAACGACGCAACGTTAAGAGCCATACGTCGATTTGCCTGTTGCTTTACTCGCTTCATGAATTTTGGTTTGGGGTTTTACAAATTGTGGATTCAATAGAAACTATAGTATTCTATAGTTCCCACGCTCCGGCGCTCATCGTTATACACAAGTACGGGCAAGCCGGAAAAGCCGTCATTTCGGCAGGGATGCCGAAATCCAGGCCATGGACGGTATCCAGTCAGTTGTGCAGTGCTTGATTCAGGCAACTTGCCAAGCCTTAGTTTCCCGTCCGTGGATACAAGGGCATCTGTTGTGTTCCACAGTTTGCCATCCTTGGACGCTGGATTCCGGCATCCCTGACCGGAATGACGAATCTCCAACACTTGTGTATAACGACGAGCACTCCGGCGTGGGAATGTAGCCTGAACCGCTCCAGCGGTTTGTGACGCAGAGCCTCACACAAGGCATTCACAACGGGGAGAACATGGAAACGATGAACCGACTGGCTTACCGTGCATGGCCTAGATTTCGGCATCCTTGCCGAAATGACGGCTTATCCGGCTTGCCCCCGGACTTGTGTATAACGATGAGCTGAAGCGTGGGAACGATGAAAAGCCGTCATCGCTTCTGCTTTTACGTTGCGTCGTTGCGCCGTTGCGTGAGACTTTCTGTTGCTTTTTCGCCCAATTGCTTAACTGTGCTTGGGAAAAGAAAGCCTATTCCGAAATCGTCGTCAACCCCTTCTGGCTGGCGAAATAGGCGGAAATGTCTTTTATATCCTCATCGGAGAGCGACCCAGCTATGCCGACCATGATGGGGTTCTTGCGTACGACTCCCTTTTTATAATCCTTCAGAGCCTTGATCAAATAATCTTCATACTGCCCTGCCAAGCGCAGTGCGTCTTGGTTCAAAGCCTTTCCGTCTTTATCTAGCACGTTGCCGTCTACGCCGTGGCAACCGGCGCACAAGGCACTTTTTTCCTTAGCCTTGTCAGGATGCCCTGAAATTGCATTGGCTTCAGTGGACAATGTTCTTTTGGATACGTACGCGGCAATATCCTCCAAATCCCTATCCGTCCAACCGCTGGCATTTCCTTGCATGCTATTGTTCAACGGCTGGTCCCCATGTATGCGATCACCAGTCTTGTAAGACTTTAAGGCTGCAAGCACGGCTGCTTGTTGTTGCCCGCCTATGCGTGGCACATGATAATTGGGATATGCATTGGCATAGCCTTCAATCGCATGGCAACCGCCACAGGTGAAAAACTTTTTCTTCCCCTCAACCTCGTCTCCTGCGGCCTGTGCTGCCTGTGCGGTCAACGCAAAACAGATTCCTGCGGCCAGAATGCTCCATAGGGCTTTACTTTTCATCTTTTTATACTCCAAGATGGGTTTTGTGATTACATGCTCAACGCCTGTTTCAGTGCCTCTTCAACATCCCCTGCATCCATTCCACCCGTGCTCTCGCCCTCCGGATTCTCCGCAAAACGGTTTCTCTGTTTACGCTCCAAGTGATAGGCCAAGCCAGTTCCGGCAGGAATCAACCGGCCTACAATGACATTTTCCTTCAAACCCATGAGTTTGTCACTCAAACCGCGGATGGCCGCCTCGGTCAGTACGCGAGTGGTTTCTTGGAAGGACGCAGCAGAAATAAACGATTCCGTTGACAGGGATGCCTTCGTTATTCCCATCAGCACTGCCTCGTAGCAGGCGGGAATTTTTCCTTCCGTTTCACTTTTCTCATTTTCTTCCATCACACGCGCACGGTCAACCTGCTCCCCTTTTAGGAACATAGTATCACCTGCTGATGTGATTTCAACTTTGCGCAACATTTGCCGAATGATGACTTCTATGTGCTTGTCGTTGATCTTCACACCTTGCAAACGGTAGACATCTTGTATTTCCTTGACTAAATAGGATGCCAGGTCAGCTACTCCGCGCAGACGCAAAATGTCGTGCGGGGTCAATTCACCCTCAGCAATTGTTTCACCCTGCTCCACATGCTCGCCCTCAAACACGGTGACATGGCGCCATTTAGGAATCATTGCCTCATGTTGCACACTGGCCACATCGGTGATGATGATGCGCCGCTTGCCCTTGGTTTCCTTGCCAAAACTGACAGTACCGGTGGCCTCCGCCAAGATCGCCGGGTCTTTAGTTTTGCGGGCTTCAAACAAGTCAGCCACGCGCGGCAGACCGCCTGTAATATCACGGGTTTTACTCGATTCCTGCGGAATTCTTGCCAATACGTCACCGACTTCCACCGTGTCACCATCACGGATACCGACAATGGCGCCAGACGGCAAAAAGTACTGGGCTGCGATTTCCGTAGAGGGTATGAAAATGTCACCACCCTGCTCGTCCACAAGTTTGACCATGGGACGTAGCTCCTTGCCTGCGCCTCCCCGTTGCTTTGGATCGATAACTTCCATGAAGCTTAGGCCAGTCACTTCGTCTGACTTTTCGCGCACGGTAATGCCATCGACGAAATCGACCAATTGCGCGATGCCATTTACTTCGGTAACCACAGGGTGGGTGTGGGGATCCCAATTCACCACGATCTGGCCACTACGCACCATGGACCCGTCTTGTACAGCTATTACGGCCCCGTATGGTATCTTGTAACGCTCACGTTCGCGACCATGCTCATCGATGACGCTGACTTCGCCCGAACGGGAAACCGCCACTAGCAACCCGTCCTTATTTTGGACCGTTTTTAGGTTGTTCAGCTTGATGCTGCCGCCGGATTTGACTTCAACATTATTGATTGATGCCATCCGCGATGCCGCGCCCCCGATGTGGAAGGTGCGCATAGTCAACTGTGTACCCGGCTCCCCGATGGACTGTGCTGCGATCACACCGATGGCCTCGCCGATATTGACCTTGTGCCCCCTGCCCAAATCGCGGCCATAGCAAGACGCGCAGACTCCGAAACGGGTTTTACAGGTTATCACTGAACGGACACGCACATTATCCACACCGTAGACTTCCAATTCACCGACCCAATATTCGTCCAATAGCACACCGGCACTCACCAACAACTCGCCTGTGGCCGGATCATGAATGTCCTCGGCCAGCACCCTGCCAAGCACCCGCTCCGCCAAGGGTTCCACCACGTCGCCCCCTTCTATCAGAGGGGACATCAGCAATCCGTCATTAGTGCCGCAATCATCCTCAGTAATCACCAGGTCTTGTGCCACATCAACTAAGCGACGGGTCAAATATCCCGAGTTAGCGGTTTTCAGTGCTGTGTCCGCTAGTCCCTTACGGGCGCCATGGGTAGAGATGAAGTATTGCAATACGTCCAAACCCTCGCGGAAGTTCGCGGTGATGGGTGTCTCAATGATGGAGCCGTCCGGCTTGGCCATCAGTCCACGCATACCAGCCAATTGGCGGATTTGGGCGGCAGAACCGCGCGCGCCGGAATCGGCCATCATGTAAATGGAGTTGAACGACTTTTGTTGGATCAGTGTCACAACTTCCTTCATTTCATCGGGCAATCTATCTGTCCAGCGATGCTCATTTACTCTTTCAACAACTTTTATATAATCAGTGTCGGTTATTTCTCCAGCCCGCAAATCAGCGTCCAGTTGCCGGAACATTTTTTCGGCCCAAGAATTAATCAGGCTTTTAATATTCATCTCCCCCGCCTCCGTGCCCAAACCATCCATCATCACTTTGGCGACTTGGTCATTGGCGTGGGACCAAATATCGACAACTTTGTTATAGCGCTCCCCGTCCGTAACCAAACCTGATGCATACTGGTTCTGTATCTCCTTTACTTCCTTCTCTGCCGCTGAAATGATCTCACCCTTGCGGGAGGGTACGGTCATGTCCTCAAACCCTATGGAGACACCAGTGCGGGTCGCGTAGGAGAAGCCCATGTACATCAGCTTGTCGGCAAAAATAACCGTTGCCTTGACTCCAAGTGTGCGGTAGCAATGGTTAATGAGTTTTGAGATGACTTTTTTGGTCATATCCATGTTGACCAAGTTGAATCCTATTCCGTCCGGCAGAATAGTCGATATCAGCGCCCGACCCGCCGTGGTTTCTATCCGCCGCAGCACTGGTTCCGCCTTCTGGCCGTTTTCATCCAGTAACACTTCCCGGATGCGCACCGTCACTTTTGCTTGTATATCCAGTTCTTTGCTCTGGTAGGCACGCAATACCTCGTCAGTGTCGGTGAATATCATTCCCTCACCTTTGGCACCCACCCGCTCGCGGCTCATATAGTAAAGGCCGAGCACAACATCCTGGGTTGGATTGATGATCGGTTCACCGTTGGCCGGAGAGAGGATATTGTTAGTCGCCATCATCAAAGTTCGCGCCTCTAACTGCGCTTCCAAAGACAGCGGCACATGCACGGCCATCTGGTCACCATCGAAGTCCGCATTGAACGCGGTGCATACCAAAGGATGCAGTTGGATAGCTTTGCCTTCCACCAAGGTCGGTTCAAAAGCCTGGATGCCTAGACGATGAAGAGTGGGGGCGCGGTTAAGCATAACCGGGTGCTCACGAATGACCTCATCCAGGATATCCCAGACTTCGGGACTTTCCCTCTCCACCATTTTCTTTGCCGCTTTAATAGTTGTGGCAAGCCCCCTAAATTGTAGTTTGCTGAAAATAAACGGTTTGAACAGTTCCAATGCCATTTTCTTCGGCAGACCGCACTGATGCAATTTTAGGGTGGGTCCTACGACGATAACCGAACGACCTGAGTAATCCACACGCTTCCCCAACAAATTCTGGCGGAAACGGCCTTGCTTGCCCTTAATCATGTCGGCTAAGGATTTCAACGGGCGCTTGTTCGAACCGGTGATAGCGCGGCCGCGGCGGCCATTGTCCAGCAGGGCATCGACAGCCTCCTGCAGCATACGCTTTTCGTTGCGCACAATGATATCAGGGGCGTTCAGATCCAGCAGCCTCTTCAGCCGGTTGTTGCGGTTGATGACGCGGCGGTACAGATCGTTTAAGTCCGATGTCGCAAACCGGCCTCCATCCAGCGGCACCAAAGGCCGCAATTCAGGAGGCAACACCGGCAACACGGTCAGAATCATCCATTCCGGCCGGTTGCTGGATGCAATCAACGATTCGATAGCCTTCAGACGCTTGGTGTGCTTTTTGATTTTTGTCTCTGAGCTTGTACCGTCTATCTCTTCACGCAGGCGCTGCACTTCACCTTGCAAATCCATGGTTTTGAGCAATTCCCGAATTGCCTCGGCACCCATTTTAGCGACGAAATCATCTCCATATTGTTGGGTGGCCTCTTGGTATTCCTCCTCGTTCATGAGTTGGTTGCGCAGAAACGGCGTCATGCCTGGATCGATGACCACGAAGGATTCAAAATATAATACACGTTCGATTTCGCGCAGGGTCATGTCGAGCAGTAACGCTATCCGCGAGGGCAGCGACTTCAAGAACCAAATGTGCGCGACAGGGCTGGCCAGCTCGATGTGACCCATACGTTCGCGGCGCACTTTGGAAAGGGTGACTTCCACACCGCATTTTTCACAGATCACACCGCGGTGTTTAAGGCGCTTGTACTTCCCGCAAAGGCATTCATAGTCACTGACCGGCCCAAATATCTTCGCGCAAAACAGGCCATCGCGCTCGGGTTTGAAAGTACGGTAGTTGATGGTTTCCGGCTTTTTGACTTCACCATATGACCATGAACGGATCATGTCGGGCGAACCCAGACTGATGCGAATGCCATCGAACTCTTCTGTTTGGCTTTGGCGCTTCAAAAAATTAATCAGATCTTTCACGGGACTGGTCTCCTAAATCTTCAATTCTGACCGCCAGATCAGCCCTGGCATTCGGCTTCCACTCACTTGGTGGCGTACGGCGATATTTTGTACGATGGGGGTTCTGAACCTCATCATGCAGGTCCAGAACCTCATGTACGGGCGGGTTCAGAACCCGTCCCTACTCTTGTTCTAGTTCAATGTTGATCGCCAAGGAGCGGATTTCCTTGATCAACACATTGAAAGATTCAGGCATCGCGGCCTCCATCCGGTGGTCACCATCAACGATATTTTTATACATCTTTGTGCGACCATTGACATCGTCAGATTTTACCGTAAGCATTTCTTGCAAAGTGTAGGCGGCACCATAGGCTTCCAGTGCCCAAACTTCCATTTCCCCAAACCTCTGACCGCCAAACTGCGCCTTGCCCCCCAAAGGCTGTTGGGTTACCAGACTGTAAGGCCCGGTGGAACGGGCATGCATCTTGTCATCGACCAAGTGGTTCAACTTTAGCATATACATGTAGCCCACGGTTACATTACGCTCAAACTCATCACCAGTACGACCGTCAAACAAACGAGTTTGGCCTGATTCAGGGAGATCCGCCAGCCGCAGCATTTCTCTTATGTCCTCTTCGATGGCTCCATCGAACACGGGGGTAGCCATAGGCACACCATTGCGCAAATTGGTTGCGAGTTCGATGACTTCCGCATCTGTCAGCGAACCGATATCTTCACGCTTGCCTCTAGTGTTGTATATTTCATCAAGAAAACTGCGTATGTCCTGAATTTTTGCTTTGGCCTCCAGCATCCTGCCAATCTTGTGGCCCAAACCCTTTGCGGCCCAACCCAGATGGGTTTCCAACACCTGTCCAACATTCATTCGGGAAGGCACGCCCAAGGGATTGAGCACGATATCCACTGGAGTGCCGTCAGCACTGTAAGGCATATCTTCCACCGGAACAATTTGTGAGATGACACCCTTGTTGCCATGTCGCCCGGCCATCTTATCTCCGGGCTGAATGCGCCGCTTGACAGCCAAATAGACTTTGACCATCTTCAGCACACCTGGGGCTAGGTCATCACCCATAGTTATCTTCCTTTTCTTTTCTTCCAAACGTCGGTTCATTTCCTCGCGCTGCTGTTGTATCTGTTCGGCGACGGCTTCCAACTGAAGATTGGTTTCCTCGTCTTGCAGGCGGATTTCCAGCCATTGTGATGGTTTGATTGATTCCAGATACGGTTTGTCTATCACTTTCCCCGATCTCAAACCGCCAGGCCCGGATTCAGAAACTTTCCCAGAGAGTAATTGCTCCGCACGGTCAAAGATATCCTTTTCGATAATGCGCAACTGGTCCCCCAAGTCTTTTTTGACCTGCTCGATTTGTTTTTCTTCAATTTCTTTGGCGCGCTGGTCTTTTTTTACACCGTCACGGGTAAAGACTTGCACATCAATCACGGTTCCGTCCATGCCTGATGGCACGCGCAAGGATGTGTCTTTCACATCGGAGGCCTTTTCCCCGAAAATTGCCCGCAATAATTTCTCTTCTGGCGTTAACTGGGTTTCACCTTTGGGTGTGACTTTTCCAACCAGAATGTCTCCCGCCTTCACCTCGGCACCGATGAAAACGATGCCCGATTCGTCAAGCTTGGCCAATGCGGCCTCACCAACATTGGGGATGTCAGCAGTGATTTCCTCCGGCCCCAGCTTGGTGTCTCGGGCTACGCAAGTCTTTTCCTCGATATGGATAGTAGTAAAGCGATCCTCCTGCACCACGCGCTCCGAAATCAAGATGGAGTCCTCGAAGTTGTAACCATTCCATGGCATAAAGGCTACCAGCAGGTTTTGGCCCAATGCCAATTCACCCATGTCGGTAGACGGGCCGTCTGCGAGGATGTCATTCTTCGATATTAAGTCACCCGGTTTAACCAACGGCCTTTGGTTAATACATGTGTTCTGGTTGGAACGGGTATACTTGGTCAGATTGTAGATATCCACGCCAAGGATACCCGTCTCGGTTTCTCCGTCATTGACGCGCACCACTATACGACTGGCATCAACCGACTCAATCTTCCCACCGCGTCGTGCGATAACCGCGACCCCGGAGTCCTTCGCCACAATTCGCTCTATACCTGTGCCGACTAGTGGCTTTTCCGTCCTCAAGGTCGGCACCGCCTGACGCTGCATATTGGAACCCATCAACGCACGGTTGGCATCGTCGTGTTCTAGGAAAGGGATAAGCGCGGCCGCAACAGACACTATTTGCTTAGAGGATACATCCATGTAATTAATCTTCTCTGGAGAGGCCAGGGTAAACTCATCCTTATAACGGCTTGAAACCAATTCATCCTTCAGTTTTCCGTTCTCATCGACTGCGGCACTGGCTTGGGCGATATAGTACTTTCCTTCTTCTATGGCCGACAAATACTCGATTTCGTCGGTTACACGGCAATCATATACTTTGCGATAAGGGGTTTCCAAAAAACCATATTCGTTGGTACGCGCATATACGGCAAGCGAATTGATCAAGCCGATGTTTGGTCCTTCAGGAGTTTCGATAGGGCAAACCCGTCCATAGTGCGTGGTATGGACGTCACGGACTTCAAAACCGGCTCTTTCACGCGCTAACCCCCCCGGACCCAATGCCGAGACGCGCCGCTTGTGGGTAATCTCCGACAATGGATTGCTTTGGTCCATGAACTGGGACAACTGGCTAGAGCCGAAAAACTCCTTAATTGAGGCAGCCACAGGCTTAGCGTTGATGATTTCCTGCGGCATTAACCCTTCCGAATCGGCTAGGGTAAGGCGTTCTTTGACTGCGCGCTCAACGCGCACAAGTCCTAGGCGAAATTGGTTTTCCACCATTTCTCCCACCGAACGCACACGGCGATTTCCCAAGTGGTCGATGTCGTCTACTTGGCCGTTCCCGTTGCGAATATTGATGAGTTCGCGCAGGACATCAATGATATCCTCTTTGGATAATATGCCTGAGCCTACGATTTCTATGCGCCCAAGCCGCCGATTGAACTTCATCCGCCCAACGGCGGAAAGGTCGTAACGGTCATGGGTAAAAAACAAATTGTCAAACAGTGCCTGTGCGGCCTCCTTCGTCGGCGGCTCACCAGGACGCATCATGCGGTAAATTTCCACCAGTGCATCCAACTGGGTTTCCGTCGTGTCGATACGCATTGCATTGGAAATATACGGACCACGATCCAAATCATTCACAAACAAACAATCGACCGTGGATATTCCAGCAGCGACCATTTTGTTGATAAGGTCATCTGTTATTTCATCATTAACTTTGGCAACCAGTTCGCCGGTGTTTGGATCAATGACATTGTTTGCCAGAATTTTGCCATGCAGATAATCGCGTGGCACTTCCATTCTACTGATGCCAGCTTTTTCTAGCTGGCGTATGTGCCGCGATGTAATGCGTTGGCCTTTTTCTACAATAACCTTGTCCTCAACCTTGATATCGAAGCTGGCTATATCCCCTCTGAGGCGTTCTGGAATCAACTCCAGATAAATTTCACTGGCAGAAAACACATATTGGTTGGTTTCAAAAAATAGCTTGATTATGCTTTCATTGTCAAAACCCAATGCGCGTAGCAAAACTGTTCCGGGTAGCTTCCGCCTGCGGTCTATGCGTACATACACGCAATCTTTGTGGTCAAATTCAAAATCCAACCAAGAACCGCGATACGGTATGATCCGTGCGTTGAAAAGTAGCTTGCCTGAAGAATGGGTTTTACCGCGGTCATGGTCGAAAAACACGCCTGGCGATCGGTGTAGCTGCGAGACGATAACCCGCTCAGTGCCGTTGATCACGAATGTTCCGGTATCCGTCATCAGCGGAATTTCTCCCATATAAATCTCTTGCTCCTTGATATCCTTTACCACTTTCGATCCTGCCGGCGCATCTTTGTCATAAATGACAAGACGCACCAATACTCGCAACGGAGCCGCGTAGGTAGTTCCCCGTTGCTGGCACTCCTTGACATCAAACGTCGGCTCACCTAAGCGATAACTCACATATTCAAGCACCGCTAAGCCTGAATGGCTTTCAATAGGAAACACCGATTTCAAAGCGGCATGCAAACCATCATCTGCACGGCGTGAATGAGGTACTTCGGCCTGCAAAAACTTTTTGTAGGAATCGACCTGGGTTGCCAAAAGATAGGGTACATCGAGAACGTCTTGGCGCTTTCCAAAACTTTTGCGTATGCGTTTTTTCTCGGTAAAAGAATATGCCATGTTGGTTCCTTACCTAAATATTTGCTTCAACTAACCACTGCTGCGTCTGTCACGAAAGATACCACGGTGCAATATTCCTTCATAAAGACAACTAATCTATTTCAGCCTGACTTGACTACATGCTTTTGTTCAGCCCGATAGGATGGGTTTTGACGGTAATGTCCCGTCTGATTATATATTTTGATGTACGCCAAAAGGCCGACAGCTCATCGCTGTCAGCCCAATGGCGCTAAATCAAGGACTAAGTAAATCAAACTTATTTGATGGTTACCGTAGCACCTGCCTCTTCCAATTTTTTCTTAATGCCATCTGCATCAGCCTTGCTGATGGCTTCCTTAACGGTTGAGGGAGCGCCCTCAACCAAATCCTTTGCTTCTTTTAATCCAAGCCCGGTGATTTCACGGATAACCTTGATCACACCCACTTTATTTGCACCGAAGCTGCTCAAAATAACGTCGAATTCGGTCTGTTCTTCAACTACGGTAGCGGGTGCGGCTGGACCGCTAGCGGCTGCCACGGGTGCGGCAGCGCTGACACCGAACTTCTCTTCCATCAGGGTAATCAGTTCGACTATCTCCATCACGGTCTTTTCGGCTATCGCTTCTAGAATTTCTACATTTGATAATGCCATTTGTAACTCCAGTTTAATCTGTTGTGCTTTAAGCCGTTCAAGCGGCTTGTTTCAGGTCGCGAATTGCAGCCACAGTGCGGGCAAGCTTCGCGTGGGGTTCTGCCACAGTTCTTACGAACTTTTCAATCGGCGCTTTCATGGTACCCATAAGGATACTAATCGCCTGATCGCGGGTAGGCAGTTTCGACAGTCTTTCCAGCTCGGATGCGCCATACAACTTTCCGCCAACGGCGACCAATTTGACCACTAACTTGTCGTTCTCCTTTTCCTTGGCGAATGCGCTAATGACTCGCGCAGCCGCACCCGGATCTTCCAATGAGAATGCAAGTATTAAGGGGCCAACCAGAGCCTTTTGCATACAAGCAAAATCGGTTCCCTCAACAGCCTTACGCGCCAAGGTGTTCTTGATTACCCGAAGATAAACATTAGCCTCGCGCGCTTGTTTGCGAAGGGTGGTAAGCTGGTAAACTGTCAATCCACGGTATTCCGCAGCAACTGCGGAATGTGCTTGAGCGGCAATGGCAGCAACTTCTGTGACGACTGCTTTTTTGTCATCTAATTTAAGTGCCACGATTTACCTCCGGCAGTTTGTCTGAATAGTTTTTGGGAACCATCCAGAGCCAACAAAATCCCTGAAAATTCCCAGGGACATCTTTACGGCTCCTTTGCCCTGATAGGCTTCAGTACACCGTCTGCGCAGGGCTTGCAATTAAGGGTTCAACCCGCCTGCGGTCTTTGACGGTTGCCGGTCGAAACCGGACAACCCAAAGTCTTTTATGTTAGGTGACCAAACTGGCTTGATCAATAGCCAACCCCGGCCCCATGGTCGATGAAACCGTGATCTTTTTCACATAGATACCTTTGGACGTGGCAGGTTTCAGTTTTTTAAGGTCAGCAATCAAGGCTTCGAGATTTTCCTTGAGCGCACTATCCTCAAAATCGCCCTTGCCTATCGTGCTGTGGATAATTCCTTTTTTGTCGGTACGGTAGCGAACCTGCCCTGCCTTGGCATTTTTCACTGCGGTCGCCACATCTGGAGTCACGGTACCTACTTTAGGATTGGGCATTAGTCCACGCGGACCTAATATTTGACCTAGCTGGCCCACAACACGCATTGCATCGGGGGAAGCAATCACAACATCGAAATTCAAATCCCCTGCCTTGACTTGCGCCGCCAAATCATCCATGCCAACCACTTCAGCTCCTGCAGCCCTTGCCGCATCGGCATTCGCGCCTTGTGCAAAAACAGCCACGCGGACTAACTTACCGGTTCCACGAGGCAAAACGGTTGCGCCACGCACTGCTTGATCAGACTTTCTTGGATCTACGCCCAAATTCACCGCAACATCAATAGATTCAACAAATTTTATTTTTGGTAGCGACTTCAGCAAGCTGAAAGCATCCAATGCTTGGTAAGTCTTAGCAGTATCGACTTTTTCCTGAATTGCCTTCATTCTTTTCGTAAGTTTAGCCATCACACACCCTCCACATCAAGACCCATGCTACGAGCGCTTCCCGCTATTGTGCGGACGGCTGCATTTAAATCTGAGGCTGTCAGATCCGGCATTTTTGCCGTAGCAATGCCCTCGAGTTGTTCCCGGTTGATCTTACCAACTTTATTGGTGTTTGGTTTTGGGCTGCCGCTCTTTAATCCAACCGCTTTCTTTAGCAGGTAGGTAGCAGGAGGGGTTTTGGTGATAAAGGTAAAACTGCGGTCACTGTAAACAGTGATTACGACCGGCAACGGCATCCCTTTCTCTACATTCTGAGTTTGCGCATTAAACGTTTTGCAAAACTCCATGATGTTTACACCACGCTGACCCAAGGCAGGGCCAATAGGTGGGCTAGGGTTCGCCTCTCCCGCTTTTACTTGTAATTTAATGTAGCCAGTGATTTTTTTTGCCATTGAATTCTCTCTTATGGGTCCAACGCTTGCATAAACAAGCTCCCCGTTGATATAAACAGCACCTACCGGTATGACTTGGCCTGTGCTGGATCAAGCTTTTTCTACTTGCCCGAAATCAAGCTCCACTGGAGTGGATCGGCCAAAGATGAGTACTGATACTCTAAGCTTGCTTTTTTCGTAATTGACTTCTTCAACCATTCCATTGAAGTCCTTGAAAGGACCTTCAATTACTCTGACAACCTCGCCAACTTCAAACAATATTTTCGGTCTTGGTTTGTTCACCCCGGCTTCGACACGATTCAATATCGCATCGGCCTCTTCCTCGCTTATTGGCGTTGGCCGGTCAGACGTGCCGCCAATGAATCCAAGCACACGCGGTATTTCCTTTACAAGATGCCATGTTTCATCGTTTAATTCCATTTGTACCAAGACATACCCTGGGAAGAATTTTCTCTCACTTTTCCGTTGCTGCCCTTGGCGCATTTCCACAACTTCTTCAGTTGGCACTAGAATTTTGCCAAAATATTCCTCCAGTCCGCTACGCTTCACCCTTTCTTCGAGGGTTTTTTTAACTTGGTTTTCGTAATTCGAATAAGCATGAATGACATACCATCGTAACGCCATCTCACACCTTCTGCCCAGTCAAAAGACCCACGGCCCAAAATAGGACCATATCCATCAGCCAAAGAATCAACCCCACACCAAACACTACAGCGACAACCAACATAGTCGCTTGAATAGTTTCTTGACGCGTTGGCCAGATGACCTTTCTGACTTCCATTTTGGATTCAGTGATAAAGCCCCAGACTGTCCGGCCTATGGCCGTTGTAAACACAAGACCTGCAGCAAGGCCAAACACTGCCAATATGCCTACTACCCGGTATACCAATGCATAAGAAGCGAAATAATAAAAACCTGCTATGCCTGTGATCAATAGGCTTATCGCAAACACCAGTTTAACTGTATCGATCACCGACGCATTCGATTCTGCTTGGGCTGCCATGGTTAATGCATTCTTGAAATGATTTGGTAAGGACGTTAACGCCTTGACCGTGAAAAAGTGGCAGGCCAGGAGGGGCTCGAACCCCCAACCTGCGGTTTTGGAGACCGCTGCTCTACCAATTGAGCTACTGACCTATAGTTTTTATCTTTGAGGGCACTAAGATTCTCTTATAGAACCTTAGTGCCTTGTTGTTGTTACTCTATTACCTTAGAAACCACGCCTGCGCCTACGGTGCGGCCACCTTCACGGATGGCAAAACGCAAACCTTCTTCCATCGCTATCGGGGCGATCAACTTAACATTGATCTTAATGTTATCCCCCGGCATGACCATCTCAACATCTTTAGGCAATTCCACCGCCCCGGTCACATCGGTGGTGCGGAAGTAGAATTGCGGGCGGTAGTTGTTAAAGAACGGTGTATGGCGACCGCCTTCTTCTTTTGAGAGCACATAGATTTCTGCCTCAAAGTGGGTATGCGGCTTAATGGAACCAGGCTTCGCCAGCACTTGACCGCGCTCTACATCCTCACGCTTGGTACCGCGCAACAACACACCCACGTTGTCGCCTGCTTGGCCTTGGTCCAACAGCTTGCGGAACATTTCCACACCCGTGCAAGTCGTCTTGACCGTATTCTTCAAGCCAACGATTTCCACTTCGTCCTGAACTTTGACGATGCCGCGCTCAATGCGTCCCGTCACTACCGTGCCACGGCCTGAAATCGAGAACACGTCTTCAATGGGCATCAAGAATGTGCCGTCAATCGGACGCTCAGGCATCGGGATATAACTGTCCAAGGCATCCACTAATTTGATGATAGACGGGACACCAATTTCACTCTGATCGCCTTCCAAGGCCTTCAACGCCGAGCCAATTATGATTGGAGTTTTATCCCCTGGGAAATTGTACTTATCCAAAAGCTCCCTTAATTCCATGTCCACCAATTCCAGCAATTCGGCATCGTCCACCATGTCCGCCTTGTTCAGGTAGACTACGATGTAGGGCACACCGACTTGGC
>CAIZPP010000099.1 GCA_903934875.1 uncultured Methylococcaceae bacterium | reverse complement strand
CTGTTTTTAGTGGCAAAGACGGTTCTGGTAGGGCAAAATGAGCCTGTCAAAGCCTTTTTGACGAGAATCTTCAAGTCCATAGGCTTATTATAACATATTGTTTTATAATGTTGATGGTGCTTTTCGTTCAGGCACTAATTAACAAAGTAAAAAGTTATCAACATGAGGAATTACGTCTTATAAATATACATACTATATTTTCTTTAGCTCATCATAGGCATAACCAAGGGAAACTTGCTGAAAATATAAGAGATCAACTCCTCAATTTAGCGAAAAATTTAGAGAACGATACTTTATTATGGGATAAACTGAAAGTATTTGTTAATGTAACAAAGCTTGAATTGCAACAGCCACCAAAGAAATATAGAAGCAAAGTTTTCTGGGAAATTTATGGTCTAAAGTATTTGAAGCGTGCTGGTTGGGTTAGAAGAGGAATATTAATGGGTGAGACTGTTGCTGAACACACTTTTGGAGTTTATTTGTTAGCTCTTTTTTTCTTGCCTAATAAAGCTATAGTAGAAGAGACATCCTATGATAAAGAAAAGATATTAAAAATGCTTCTAGCACATGATCTTGCAGAGGCCAGAATAGGAGACTATACTCCATTTGATGACAAAGGGGAGAAAAGACGAGAGGAGAGAAAATTTTTTGATGAGTTTTTATTATTAGGCGATTCTCCTGATGATTATCAATTTAAAAACATTGTCAATTTATGGTATGAATTTGATGAAGGTGCTACATATAATGCCAGAGTTGCAAAAAATATTGACAGAATTGAAAATCTTGCACAACTTTTCTGTTATAATTCTGAAGGCTTTAATATTCATGACCACTCTAAATGGGAAAAAGATATTATTAATGAGGTAACGGAGGTAGGAACTGAAGAAGGAAAATTTGTACTTGAACAACTATTAAATTCAAAGTCGCAATTTATTGATTTTCTTATGCCACATTTAATAAAACTTCAACCTGATGTAATGAATCAAAGGCAACTGGATATTTTATCTTTACAAAAAGACCCATAGGATGCGCTGAGGCACGAAGCGCATCAATCGTGAACAATACGCATTCTTCGTCGGCATATCTTACGATTTTAGGCTTTAGCTTGTTCCTAAAGTATAATGTTCCTAACTTCACCATACCGGCAACCCCATGGAACAGCTTTCCCTACCGGAATTCAACGAAATTCGGCGACCAAGCAAGGGCAGAGAGATTGGCTTTGAGTCGATTACCAAAGGCTTCCAACTTCAATATGAACATCCGCATGGAAAACTCTACCAAGGCAATTCGATTGATTGGCTCGCATCTCTGGAAGATGCTAGCATTGACTTGGTGTTTGCCGACCCGCCCTATAACATCAAGAAGGCCGATTGGGACAGTTTCGAGAGCCAAGAACATTATATCGAGTGGTCTATTCAGTGGGTCAGCCAAGCATCCCGTGTTTTAAAGCCTACAGGTTCATTGTATGTATGCGGTTTTTCTGAAATCCTTGCCGACCTAAAACACCCTGCCTCTCAATATTTCAAGCACTGCCGCTGGCTGATTTGGCATTACAAGAACAAGGCCAATTTAGGCAATGATTGGGGGCGTTCCCATGAGAGCATTATCCACTTTCGCAAATCGGATGCGACACATTTGAACATTGATGATGTACGCACTCCTTACGGTGCTCACACGCTGAAATATCCTTCGCATCCACAGGCAGAAAGCAGTGCTTATGGCAAAGGTGCAAACAAGCAGCGCGAGAACTGGTCGCCACACCCCAAAGGCGCAAAGCCGAAAGATGTTATCGACATCCCAACAACATGTAATGGCATGGGCGAGAAAACACCCCACCCGACGCAGAAGCCGGAAGAGTTATTACGCAAGTTTGTGCTTGCTTCCTCCAATGAGGGCGGTTTAGTCATTGATCCGTTTTCAGGCTCAGGCACTACTGTTGTGGTGGCAGAACAACTCAACCGGCGCTGGATGGGGTGTGATTTGGATGCCCAATATAATCAATGGGCGATTGAAAGAGTCGAAAATGTCCGGCGAATGTCCAAAGAAGAATGGATAGCATTTGACCGCAAAACCGCCGAACGCAGGGAGTCTATCCGATGAAGCTACAAAGTAACTCTTTGATGTTGAAAACGCTGTAGTAATTATAACGCCGCCAACGCCTCCCGCAGTGATTTTACCGGAATGATTTCCAGCCCTTCGACACCGCCCTTGGGGACATTCTTGTGCGGCACGACGGCGTGTTTGAAGCCATGCTTGGCGGCTTCGCGCAGGCGTTCCTCGCCGCTTAAAACCGGCCTGACTTCACCGCTCAAGCCCAATTCGCCAAAGGCTATCCAATCCCTGGGGATGGGCCGGTCGCGGTAGCTGGAAACCACAGCCATCAGCACGGCCAGGTCGCCGGCAGTTTCCGTCAAGCGCAGGCCGCCAACCAGGTTGACGAACACATCTTGGTTCAGCATGCCCACGCCGCCGTGCCGGTGCAATACGGCCAGCAACATGGCCAGGCGGTTGCCTTCCAGCCCTAACGCCACGCGGCGGGGTGTGGGCAAATGGGATTCATCGACCAAAGCTTGCACCTCCACCAGCAAGGGGCGGCTGCCTTCACGCATCACCATGACGACGGTGCCGGGCATGTCCTCCTCGTAACGCGACAGGAATATCGCCGAAGGGTTTTTGACCTCTTTCAGCCCGGTTTCGGTCATTGCAAACACGCCCAATTCGTTGACCGCGCCAAACCGGTTTTTAAATGCGCGGATTACCCGGAAGCGGTTGCCGGGATCGCCTTCGAAGTACAGCACCGTATCGACCATGTGTTCCAACACACGCGGGCCCGCCAGCGCGCCTTCCTTGGTGACATGTCCGACCAAAAAAACTATCGTCCCGCTTTGTTTGGCGAAGCGCACCCATTGCCCGGCGCATTCGCGGACTTGGGCGACGGAACCGGGTGCGGATTGCAACAACTCGCTGTAGACGGTCTGGATGGAGTCGACGACCAATAGGGCAGGGGGCTGTTCGCGGACAATGTCCAGCATACGCTCCAAGGAAGTTTCCGCCAGTATGTTGACTCCGGTGCATTGCAGATGGAGGCGTTTGGCGCGCAGGCTGACTTGCTGGATGGATTCTTCACCAGTGATATACAAAGCATTGACCTGGCCACCCACCGCCGCCAAGGTTTGCAACAACAGGGTGGATTTGCCTATGCCGGGGTCGCCGCCGATGAGAATGGCAGACCCGGTGACCAAGCCGCCGCCCAGCACCCGGTCCAGCTCTTCCAATCCGCTGCTGGACCGGGTGATTTCCTCCGCCCCCACGGTGGATAGCGCTACCGGCTCGGATGGGCCTAAGCCACTGCCAGCATAGCCTGAAAAGCGGGGCGGGGTTGGGTTGCGTTCCTCGACGCTTTCCAGCAAAGTGTTCCACAATCCACAGCCGCCGCATTGGCCACCCCATTTGTTTTGGGCGTGGCCACATTCGGTGCAGCGGTAGAGGGTTTTTTTGTCTTTGCTAGCCATCGCTTAATGGATTTATTTACTGATGTTACGCATTCATCGCTAATGGTTGGCTATTTGTGGAGTGGGGCGACTCGTCGCCGTTCGACACAAAAGGCGGCGACGAGTCGCCGCACTCCACAACATCAGTTATTTATTCCCCGAGCCTGGGCTTTTCGGCAACCAGCAAAGTATTGATGCCCTCCTGAAAGCGCACTTCAACCGGGTCGAAACCAATTTGCTTTAGGTAGGCCAAGGACGGTTGCAAACGCATGATATGGTCTGCCGATTCGTCGCTGAACAAGTGGACAATCCATTGTTCCAGCAAATCGTGCCGGCCTATTTCGGCAAAGGTTTTGAACCAATAGCGGACCTCGTCCTGGATCAGCCTAGTGTGGGCAATAGTGTCATCCAAGGCATAGCGGTCGCCGTTGATGAAGATGCCGCCGGGCTTGAGCACACGGTAAATTTCCTTAAACACCTGCTCCCGATAAGCTTGCAAGAAATTATGTGTCACATAGCCTGATGCGACCACGTCTACGCTGGTGTCAGGCAGGGCGCGGAGGCCAGATAAGGCATCAGTTTCTACCAAGCGCAAGCGTCCCTGCTCCAGCCATAGTGCTAGATGTTGCCGGGCTTGGCCCAGCATCGTCGGCTCGTTGTCCACTGCGGTGATGGAAGCATCCTTGCGGGCATGAAGCAAGGACAAGCTGGTGATGCCTGTGCCGCAGCCGATCTCGAACACGTCGGGCGGTTTGCCTGGGTTCCATAATGCCAAAGTTTCGCCCACCTTTTGGCTAATTTCGACCACGGCGGGACAGATCAATTTCAGCAAGTCATATTCCATGCCGATCAAGCCGGAAAAAAGCCTTTCAACTTGGGTTTTCTGCATGGATAAATAAGCTCCATGTTGGTAGTTAGCGGTGAAACGCATTGGTGGGAGTGGCTTTTAAGCAGCGACAGTGTCATCCAATCGCACGCGCAAATAACTCCCATGTTAGAATCCATTGGCAAGTATAGTCGCTTGCATTGGCCTTGTCGAAGGCCATCAAGGCAAAGGCACAGGAGCTTGCCTACTATGGGCTGATCGTCCTCGACGGAAAATCAGTCATCAGCGCACCCGAGGAGGCCTATGCCGATGTCAACCGATAGCCTCAGTGGTGGCTGGCCTGGATTGCAGGGGAAGGCAGCATCGTTCAGCGGCCTGCTGGTCCGGCATGTCAAAAAACACCTGCCCGCTTATCTGTTGCTGGCGGTAAGTAGGTGACCATATATTTTTTAACTTTTCGGCTGGCAGGAGATTAAGCCGTTCGTGGTGAGCCTGTCGAACCATGAACGGCTTAATCGTCCATCCTTCGACAAGCTCAGGACGAACCGGTCAACAACGGGGGTTATGCTGCCTTCAGATGGCGTGGCGGCGACCCGTTCCCGGACGGTTCGCTGTTCACCAAAAGGGTCATAGGCAGCCAGGGCGACACCGTCGTGCGAACCGGGCAATCATTCATGGCCTTATTGTTTTGATTGGCCCAGTAAAGCTTTGAGCCGTTCAATTTCTGCCTGTGCAGATTCTTTTTCTTGCAAGGCGGCTTGCTCGCGCTGCAATGCATCTTCTTCACGCTGTAAAGCATCTTCTTCACGCTTCAAAGCCGCTTGCTTTTCCAACCGCTCACGCTCTAAATCTTGTTGAGCCTGTTCCATATCGTGCTGTATTTGCTCCTTTTCTTGCTTAATCCTTTCCATCTCCCTCAAATCTTCTTCCCTTTCTATTTGAATGGTACGCTGCTCGCGCAAATAGTTTTGCCGCACTTGGTAGGCGTGGTAATCGCGTTCTTTCTCGGAAAACAGTTTCAAGGTGTTCATGGCTTGCCTCATTTCAGTCGTGTTCATCCAATCAGGTAGTGCGGTCTCGTCCAGTTGCTCGCCTTCTTTGAAGAACTGTAGCCAGCGTTGTTCCTCGGTTTCGATCCGTTCCGCCGTGACAATTTCAGTTCCAACAGATGGATGCCGCCCAAATCCGCCAAAGTACGGCCGTGGCGGTTTTGTAGTTTATATTCATGGGCGTAGTCGGTTTCATCGAGCAGCAGGTTTTCCGCCAACAGCCAAATGCTGTATACCGGCTTTAACAGGCTGTAATCATTGTGCAACCGCTGCTGGCCCAAGGGCCGGAGAATCCGGGCGATGACATCCAGCAGATGCGGGCGGGGCTGGCGATGCCCTTGATTTCCTGCAACATAAACTGAGCATGATGCTTAACCCCCACGTCAAAACCTTGGCGAAAACCTTGTCCCGGTATTTGTTAGCCAAGCCAGTGTAGCACCTAAGGTGATAGGACTTACGCAAAGCCCCGTTCGTGCTGAGCCTGTCGAAGCATGAAGGGGCATTGCAGGTGCTGTTCACCCTTCGACAGGCTCAGGGCGAACGGTGTTGGAGACATTTTTTGCGTAAGTCCTAGGTGATTTCCAATAATGAATCCACCAAAACGGAAATGAATTGTCCACGAAAATCACAAAATGCACGAACCATACCTTACGCAAATCACCTCGCCAAGCTGGTGCTTGGTGTTCCGTCTGGGAGCGCCAAGCACCAGCTTGGCGTTTGGATGGGATGTTCTTTGCTGTCGGCGTTATGGCTTTTTCGCTTCCCCGGTACCCACCACTTTCAGCGCTACCCGTAGTCTGCGGAAGGCATCCGCTTCCAAGCTGTCCCTGGGAATCAATACGGAATAAGCTTGCTTTTCCGTCCGCAAATGCAATAAAACGAACCAAGGGTTGACTAATGAGCTACCCAGTAATTGGGCCTCGACATCGCCGCCCACAACCCGGTGCAATAACCATGAACCATCCGGCTTAAGCTGTAAACCGAGGATGGCGGGTCCGTTGGCGCGTTGTTTATAAACCAGCCATAGGCTATAGCCAATAGACAGGGAAAGCAGGAACTTAAGCCAGAGCGGCAGCGGATTTAGCCAAGCGGCAAGCAGTGACAGGGTGTGCACGGCAAGCAGGAACACCGCCAGCGTAAGTGAGGGTTTAGGGGCTAGATAAGGACAAAGTGCGGATTTTTCCGGCAAGTTCGTTTAACTTTGGGTTGTCCGTCTGCGCGTATCCTAGCAGCAGGCGGATGAGTGTGTCGTCTGCCCCATCCAATAATTCTAAAAAAGCCTGCTGCTCCGCTGCGGTGGAATGGTCAAATTCTTGCCGCAGCCAAGTCTGCAACAGCAGGTCGAGTTCCTTGGTGCCGCGCCGGCAGCGCCATTCTAATTGGGCAAGATTGTGCATTTCGTTTTGAGCCTGTCAAAGAATGGCGGATTAAGCCGATCATGGTTCGACAGGCTCACCACGAATGGCTTAAAATTAAAATGTACTATTTCTGCCGTTCAACTAAAAGCTTCTTGATTTCTGCGATGGCCTTGGCCGGGTTCAGACCCTTAGGGCAAGTGTCCGTGCAATTCATGATGGTATGGCAACGGTATAGCTTGAACGGGTCTTCCAGTTCATCCAAGCGCTCTCCGGTGGTTTCGTCGCGGCTGTCGGCAATCCAGCGGTAGGACTGCAATAGCACAGCAGGGCCTAAATAACGGTCGCCGTTCCACCAGTAACTAGGGCAAGATGTCGAGCAACAGGCGCACAGAATGCACTCGACCAATCCGTCTAGCTTGCTCCGCTCTTCTTTGCTTTGCAGCCTCTCGCGGTCGGCGGGCGGCGGGGTTTGCGTGACGATCCACGGTTTGATGGATGCGTACTGGGCATAAAAGTGTGTCATGTCCGGCACCAAGTCTTTGACGACTTGCAAATGTGGCAGCGGATAGATGCGGATGACTTCGTTGCAATCATCTATTGCCTTGGTGCAGGCCAGCGTGTTTTGCCCGTCGATGTTCATCGAACAAGAACCGCAAACTCCTTCGCGGCAGGAGCGGCGGAAGGCCAGTGTGGGATCAATTTCGTTTTTGATCAGCAGCAGCGCGTCCAATACCATAGGCGCACAGCGGTCCAAGTCAATTTCGAAGACATCGACCCTGGGGTTTTCGCCGCTTTCGGGGTCGTAGCGGTAGACTTCGACACGCTTGATGCGCTTGGCTCCGGCGCGTGCCGGCCAAGTCTTGCCGGGTTTAACGGTGGAGTTTTTGGGGAGAGTGAAATCTGCCATGTTAATAAACCCTAGGCTTGGGGGCAATGGTTTGGACTTCGTCAGTCAAGGTATGCAAATGCACCGGCCGGTAGTCGATGGTTAGCTGGTTGTCATGGTCCAGCCACACCAGCGTATGCTTGAGCCAGTGTTCATCGTCGCGGGCCGGAAAGTCTTCACGGGCGTGGCCGCCCCGGCTTTCTTCACGATTCAAGGCGGACGAAATGGTTACCTTGGCTTGACTCAGCAGGTTTTGCAATTCGATGGTTTCCACTAGGTCGGTGTTCCAGACCAGCGAGCGGTCGGACACGCGGACATCGGCAAATTGACCGATCACGCCGTCCAACTGTTCCACACCCTCCTTCAGGACTTCGCCGGTGCGAAATACACTGGCGTGGTTTTGCATGGTTTTTTGCATCGCCAGACGGACATCAGCGGTGTTGTGCGAGCCGTTGGCATTGCGCAGCCTGTCAAAACGGGCCAGTGCCTCATCGCAGGCATCTTTAACCAAGGGCTTGTGGGATTGCCTGGGTTTGATCAATTCCGCGCAACGGATGGCGGCGGCACGTCCGAACACCACCAAGTCGAGCAATGAATTCGAGCCTAGCCGGTTGGCGCCATGCACGGAGACGCAGGCGGCCTCGCCGCAGGCCATCAAGCCCGGCACAACCGTTTCTGGGTTGCCATCCCTCAGGGTCACCACCTCGGCCTTGTAATTGGTCGGAATGCCACCCATGTTGTAATGCACGGTAGGCAATATCGGCAGAGGTTCCTTGGTCACATCCACACCGGCAAAAATCTTGGCCAATTCAGAGATGCCGGGCAGGCGCTCGTGGATCACTTCGGCGGGCAGATGTTCCATGTGTAGGTAGGCTTGGTCCTTGCCCGGACCCACACCGCGCCCGGCGCGTATTTCCATCGTAATGGCACGGCTGACCACATCCCGCGATGCGAGGTCTTTGGCATGAGGGGCGTAACGCTCCATGAAGCGCTCGCCTTCGGAGTTGGTCAAGTAACCGCCTTCACCCCGCACGCCTTCCGTAATCAAGCAGCCCGCGCCATAAATGCCGGTGGGGTGGAATTGCACAAATTCCATGTCTTGCAGCGGAAGCCCGGCCCGCAACACCATTGCGTTGCCGTCGCCCGTGCAGGTATGGGCCGAAGTGCAGGAAAAATAACAACGTCCGTAACCGCCGGTGGCAAGCAGTGTCGCATGGGCGCGAAACAGGTGTAAGGTTCCGTCTTCCAAGCGCCATGCCAACACGCCCTTGCATTCCCCGTCTTCCATGATGAGGTCCAAGGCAATGTATTCGATGAAAAATTCGGCGCTATGCTTCAGCGATTGTTGGTAGAGAGTGTGCAGGATGGCGTGGCCGGTTTGGTCTGCCGCCGCGCAAGTGCGCTGTGCGACACCCTCGCCAAAATGCGTGGTCATGCCACCGAAGGGCCGTTGATAAATTTTGCCGTCAGGCATGCGGGAAAACGGAACACCATAATGTTCCAACTCGATCACCGAGGGAATCGCCTCGCGGCACATGTATTCGATGGCATCTTGATCGCCCAGCCAGTCCGAACCCTTGACGGTGTCGTACATATGCCAACGCCAGTCATCGTCGCCCATATTGCCCAAAGCCGCGCTAATGCCACCTTGCGCCGCTACGGTGTGGCTGCGGGTGGGGAAGACCTTGGTTATGCACGCGGTTTTTAATCCGCGTTGCGCCAAACCTAAGGTGGCTCGCAAACCGGCACCGCCGGCACCTACGACTACCGCGTCATAGGTGTGCTTGATAATGTCGTATGATTTAGCCATGTACGCCTACAAAAACGATGCGCAACACCGAAAAAGCGGTACTGAGCGCTAAAAAAGCCGTTATCAGTTTGATGCCGAGCATGCCGAGAATTTTCATCCAATCATTATGGATATAATCTTCAATGACAACTTGCAGTCCCAACATGGCATGGAAAAGGGATAACAGAATGAAAGAAAGCAGCAGAATGGTGTTCCATGGCAAACTTATCCAGCGTACCACTTCCGCATGGGTCGCCTCCGGCAATATCGCCAGGTAAGCAGCCAGCCACAGCGACAACGGCACTAAAGCAACGGCGGAAACCCGTTGCTGCCACCAATCATGTGAGCCTTGCCGCGCTGAACCCAGGCCGCGCGCTCTTGCCAATGGGGTTTGATAATTCATTAAATTTACATCCAGGATTAAAGCAGGGCCAGGGAAAACACCAAGATGAGCAGGACTAGGGAGGCGGCGATTTCATAAGCCGCGAAACGATTGAGCGTTTCACGTTCAAAACCGTGACCAGTGTCCCAGATCAAATGTCTAAACCCATGACATAAATGAAACAACAAGGAGTAAATCCATGCCCATAGAAAAAATCGCCCCACCAATGATTGCAAAAAGGAATGCACCAAGGCATACGATTCAGGGCCTTGAGCCACTGCCAGCAGAAAAACGACCAGCACAATCATCCCCAAACTGAGGAATACGCCGGTAGCGCGGTGGGTGATAGACACCCAGGCAGTCAAGGGCAGGCGATAAACCTGCAAATGCGGAGAAAGTGGACGTTCTTTCATTGGACCCATGAATGTTTAAGTTGAGGGGTTCGGCCATCGGAGTCTGGAATCAAATTGCAGTCTAAGGCTTGTTGCAGGGGAATTTTCCCATAACTTATACCCCTACTGGCTCCTTACCTCAAGCGTTTCTACGAAAAGGACTGTTTCACTGTAGCGCGGAGTCTGGCCGATGCGTCCTGCCAAGCCTAAGGTCGGCACACGATGGGATGGGAGTTGCCGTGATAAAATTGCGTAAAAGCAGTTACAGCATTTTCAACATCAAAGAGTTACTTGGCGGTAAGTCGAAACAGGCATGTTCCGTCGTTTTGGCAACGTCTTTTGTTGGCCGTCAAAACGGGCTATGTGTTTTTTTTTCACCGCTAGGAGTTACGATTTGCATTTATGTACAGCGTTTTTATGTTAACAAATGAAAATAATAATGGACACTCAATAAAACTATCCTGTGTGTGTATTGCTTTGCAAAATAATATAACTTAACAAGTAACTCTTAGATACTAAAAACGCTATAAGTTTATGAAAAATATATTGTCCACTGCTTTATTGAATATTGCCCGCATGGCTTATCACATGATGCCTTTGGCACCTAATCGTCGGATGGAAATCCAGGGTATATTCTATAGAAACCTACCTTTTCTGTTTTCTGGTACGCAATCTTTCCATATCTGGAAGTCAAGGCAGGCCGCGTTGAGTTCCCAAACCCCCGCTAAAGTGTCTAGGCAACAGTTGGCGCAAACAGGCCAGTTCAACAACTGCACAGAAAAATTGCAACTGCCTTGGGTTGAATACCCAAAAGTCTCGATTATTATTCCTGTGTATGGTCAAATTGGCTATACCTTGAATTGTCTCCGGTCACTCGCGGGTTTAGCCAGCGCTATTAGTTTCGAGGTGATAGTTGTGGATGACTGTTCACCCGACAATACGCAAGAAAAATTGCAAGCCGTAGAAGGCATCCGTGTCATTATAAACGAGGCCAATCTTGGTTTTATTCGCTCTTGCAACTTAGGCGCGAATGTGGCAGCAGGTGAGTTTTTAGTATTCTTAAATAATGACACTGAAGTTCTTTCAGGGTGGCTTGATGCTTTAATCGGCACTTTTGCGGATTTTCCAAACGTTGGTTTAGTTGGATCAAAACTGTTATATCAAGACGGACGATTGCAGGAGGCTGGAGGCATCATTTGGAATGATGGCACGGGTTTGAATTTTGGTCGTTTTGAAGACCCCAACAGGCCGGAATTCAATTATGTCCGTGATGTGGATTATTGTTCCGGCGCATCAATCGTTATTAGACGGGAATTGTTTGAGTGTGTGGGAGGTTTTGACACACGCTATATTCCCGCCTACTACGAAGATACCGATCTCGCATTTGCGGTAAGGAACGCTGGGTATAGAGTTCTTTACCAGCCCGCATCCCAGTTGATCCATTATGAAGGCATAAGCTCTGGCACAGATATTGGCTCTGGAGTTAAGTCTTATCAGGCAGTCAATCGGCTGAAGTTCATGGAAAAATGGGCTGGCGAGTTGCTTGGGCACGGAAGACCAGGGGAATCCGTTTTTCTTGCATCTGATCGTTCAGCCTGTGGACGAATCCTAATCTTAGATGAAACCACCCCCACTCCAGACCAGGATTCCGGGTCGCTAGACGCATTCCTTGTTCAAAAAACCTTGCTTGAACTCGGCTATAAGGTCACGTTCGCGCCCGATGATTTGCTCGTCCTTCCAGCCTATACCCCAAAGTTGCAAGCTATTGGCGTAGAATGCCTCTATCAGCCTTATGTGCCTACCTTAAAATCCTATTTGAAGACTCACGGCAAAGTATTCGATTTTGTCATCTTAAACCGCGCCCAGGCGGCCTTCGGAAATTTTAACAGCGTCAAGCGTTACTGCGCCCAAGCCAAGATCATTTTTAATACGGTAGACATCCAACACCTTAGGCAAGAGCGCGAGGCGGTGCTGACCGGGTCGGAAGAAAAGGCCAAACAGGCTAAACGAATGAGGGAGATTGAATTTGATTTGATGCGAAAATGCGCTATGACGGTTGTCATCAGTGAGGCCGAAGCCTCGCTATTGCACAGCCAAGACCCTGAGCTTCGTTTGACGGTTATGCCGTACATGAGGGAGGTTCCAGGATGCAAGAACGCTTTCGCCGCACGCAAGGATATCGTCTTTATTGGCGGATTTGATCATACCCCTAACATTGATGCGGTCGAATATTTTGTCAACAAGATTTGGCCGGAAGTCCACTCGGCGTTGCCTGAAGTTCGGTTTTTGCTTATTGGCAGTAAAATGCCCGAGCAAATAAGAGCGCTGGAAAGCCACGCCGGAGTGACCGTTGTGGGCTATGTCGAGAATTTGGCGGATTATTTCGACCATTGCAAACTCACTGTCGTGCCGCTGCGCTTCGGTGCGGGAATCAAGGGCAAGATTGGAACGAGTGCGAGCTTTGGCGTACCGTCCGTCGCTACCAGCATAGCTGTTGAGGGTATGGGGTTTGTTGATGGTGAACAGATACTTGTAGCCGACGCCCCGGCAGTTTTCGCTGAGCTTGTGGTCAGGCTTTACCAAGACGAGGCATTGTGGGAGAGGCTTAGCCTAGCCTGTTTGGCTAAGGTCAATGAGCAATATTCCCTTGCCGCTGGCAAAGATCGGCTAGAGAAATTATTACAGCATTTTTAATATCAAAGAGTTACTTTTAGGTTATTTCATTTTGCAAGGCACATGCACATGAGATGGTTTAATTGAGCGTCCTTTATTATTATCCTTTATAAGATAAAAATGCTGTACATAAATACAAACCGGGACCCCTTGCGATGTATTAACACATAGGCCAACCAGATTAGGAAGATGTTTCAGAAAAAACCGGAACGCCGTCGTTCCGGCTGGATCATCGGAACCTAGGCTCCATGAACGGCGCGTCTTTGGGCATCCCTACTACCTGGATGGCTCACCGCGTCCATGCGGTTCGGGCTACGCCCCGCGCTACGCGCGTCCAAATTCGTTCTAGACGAATTTGTCAGGTGGTCCATGCCGAAATCGGAATAGCTGAATAATCTTCCTAATCAGGTACATTTTTGAAACGGTATACGAAGCATGGAAATATATTTAAAAAAGACATTCCGTTAACCCTTCAGATTAACCGAATAACCTGCGCTATCATACCCACTACTAAATAACTCTTTGATGTTGAAAACGCTGTATGTTGGACAACTTCCACCCCGCCGTTTCGGCTTGGTTTAGCGAGACTTTCCAAGCACCCACCTCTGCCCAAATGCAGGCATGGGCGGCGGTCAAGGGTGGCCGGCATACTTTGATCAGCGCTCCGACCGGTTCTGGGAAGACCCTGGCTGCGTTCTTGGCGGCGATTGATGAACTAGTCAGGTTGGGAAGTGAAAATCGTTTGGATTCGACTACCCAAGTTCTTTACATTTCCCCGCTTAAAGCCCTTAGCAACGATATCCAGAAAAACCTTCAGCAACCGCTTGAAGGCATCAACCGCAAGTTATTCGAACTGGGTTACACCGAGGTGGCGATCCGCTCCATGTTGCGCACCGGGGATACGCCTGCCGTGGCGCGGGCGGCCATGTTGAAGCAGCCGCCGCATATTCTGGTGACCACGCCGGAGTCGTGCTACCTCTTGCTTACTAGCGAGGGCGGCCGGCGGATGTTGAAGTCGGTGCGCACCGTCATCGTAGACGAAATCCACGCCATTGTCGGCGGCAAACGAGGTTCCCATTTGTCGCTGTCGCTGGAACGCTTGCAACGTTTGGCCGGCGGGCGCTTGCATCGAATTGGACTTTCCGCCACCCAAAAGCCGATTGCAGAGGTGGCGAGGTTTTTGGTGGGAAATCCCCCCTACCCCCCTTCTCCAAAGGGGGGCAGTGGGGATGTTGTCGATTGCCACATCGTTGATGCGGGCCATATCCGGCGGCTCGACTTGAGCATTGAACTGCCCGATTCGCCCTTGGAGGCGGTGTTGTCCAACGAGGCGGCCAAGTCGGTTTATGACCGTATGGCGGAGTTGATTGCGCAACACCGCACTACGCTGATTTTCGTCAACACTAGGCGTATGGCGGAGCGGCTGGCGCGGGCGTTGAGCGAGCGCATAGGCGAGGAGCATGTCACCTCCCACCACGGCAGCTTGGCCCGTGAGCAACGGCTGTCTGCCGAATCCCGTTTGAAGGAAGGCAAGCTGAAGGCACTGGTGGCGACGGCATCGCTGGAGTTGGGCATTGATATTGGCGACGTGGACTTGGTTTGCCAATTCGGCACAACCGGTTCCATCGCTACTTTCCTGCAACGGGTGGGCCGCTCCGGGCATTGCAAAGGGGGGGTACCCAAGGGCCGTTTGTTTCCCGCCAGCCGCGATGACTTGATCGAATGTCTGGCCTTGTTGGATGCGACCCGCCTCTGCGAGTTGGATGTTTTACGCATTCCTCCCAAGCCCTTGGATGTATTGGCCCAGCAGATCGTGGCCATGGTCGCCTGCGAGGATTGGCGCGAGGACGAGTTGTTCGCTACCGTGTGCCGGGCTTGGCCTTACCGCAATTTGCAACGGTGCGAGTTTGACGAGGTGGTGAAAATGCTGGCGGAGGGGTTCAGTACCCGGCGTGGGCAGCGTGGGGCCTATTTGCATCGTGACGGCATCAATCGAACCCTGATGGCCAGAAAAGGCGCAAGGCTGACCGCCATCACCTGTGGTGGGGCGATTCCCGACAATGCCGATTATCGGGTGATCTTGGAGCCTTCCGGGGAGTTTATTGGCACGGTGGACGAGGATTTTGCCATCGAAAGCATGGCCGGTGACATTTTCCAACTCGGCAATGCCAGTTGGCGGGTACTGAAGTTGGAAGCTGGCACCCTGCGCGTGGAAGATGCCAAAGGGCAACCGCCTAGCATTCCGTTCTGGTTTGGCGAAGCCCCAGGGCGTACCCATGAGTTGTCGCTTGCGGTATCGCGCTTGCGCGTGGAAATGGCCGGGCATTTGCTGGGGCAGGATGAAGGGCGGCTGACCGCAAGCGGAATTGAAGCCACGGCGCAGTGGCTGGAGCAGAGGCTTAAAGTGTCCCCTTTGGCGGCGGAACAGGCCGTGGCTTATATCGCCGCCGCCCAGGCTGCGCTAGGCGTCATGCCCAGCTTCGACACCGTGGTGTTCGAGCGCTTTTTTGACGAATCGGGCGGTATGCAATTTATCATCCACTCGCCCTTGGGCAGTCGGCTGAACCGTGCATGGGGCTTGGCCCTGCGCAAACGGTTTTGTCGGGGATTCAATTTCGAGTTGCAGGCGGCAGCCACCGAAAACGCAGTCATTCTCTCATTGAGCACATCGCATAGTTTTCCGTTGCAGGACGTGGCGAAGTTTCTAAATTCCAAAACCGTGCGTGACTTGCTCGTCCAAGCCCTGCTGGCTGCGCCCATGTTTAATATTCGTTGGCGCTGGAACGCTGTTTGTGCTTTGGCCTTACGCCGTTTCCAAGGCGGGAAAAAAACCCAGCCCCACCTGTTGAGGATGCAGGCGGAGGACTTGGTCGCCTGTGTGTTCCCGGACCAGCTTGCCTGTCTGGAGAATATCGTCGGTGACCGGGAGATACCCGACCATCCCTTGGTTTACCAAACCATTGAGGATTGCCTGACCGAGGCCATGGATATTGACCGGCTGGTCGAACGGATAGCAGGCATCGAAACAGGGGCGATCCGTGTGGTAGCCTGCGATTTGGTGGAGCCTTCCCCCTTGGCGGCGGAGATTGTCAACAGCAGGGCCTACACTTTCCTGGATGGTGCGCCATTGGAAGAGCGGCGCACCCGTGCCGTCGCCAGTCGTCGATTTCTCGACCCCGCAACCGCCTCCGACTTGGGGCGGCTTGACGACGCGGCCATCGCCCGTGTCCGCGAGGAGGCATGGCCTGAGGCCGCAGACAGGGAGGAATTGCACGATGCGTTGAATGTGACGGCTTATATCCAGCACCCGGAAGAAACCGCTTCTGCCAGTCGGTGGGCGGAGTTTTTCGCCCAGCTTGCGGGCCTAGGCCGCGCCACGGCACTGAAACTGCAAACCGGTGAATTGTGGATCGCCGCCGAGCGCTGGCCCCAATTCCGTATGCTCTATCCCCAACTTTCGCCCGTTCCCGAATTGACACTTCCCCAAGACTTGGATAGCCAGCAATGGGCACCTGAAACCGCTCTGGTGGAAATCTTGCGGGCTAGGCTAGGCGCATTGGGACCGGTGTATGCTGGGCAAATTGCCAATCAAATGGACTTGGACCAGGAGCAAATCGAACCAGCCCTGTTGCAACTGGAAGCCGAGGGTTTCGTGCTGCGTGGGCGGTTTACCAACCCTTCTTATCCAATAATCAAGACCGACTCGGTTTCCAAAACCGAGTCGGTCTTCGGCGGTATTTTAGTTGATGATCAGGGGCAGGGTGGGGTGGAGTGGTGCGAACGCCGCCTGTTGGCGCGTATCCACCACTACACCATCAACCGCTTGCGCCAAGAGATCGAACCGGTTGCCAGTGCTGATTTTTTACGCTTTTTGTGCCGATGGCAACGGCTGCGCCCGGATGTGCGCGGCGTTGGCCCGGACGCGTTGGCTGCGGTGCTGGATCAGTTGGAAGGTTTCGAGTCCGCCGCCTCAGCATGGGAAAGCGACCTGCTGCCCTCGCGTATTCATGGCTACGACCCTGCTTGGCTAGATGCCCTTTGCCAGTCTGGCCGCTATGTGTGGGTGCGCTTGACTCCGGCCCAGTCCGCGCTGACACCAGTGAAAGCTTCTCCTATTGCGCTGTTGCAACGCCGTCGCCTAAGCGCTTGGCGCATCATAAACCCGCCAAGCAGCGAAAGGGTGGAAATCAGCGGGGGTACGCAGCGGGTGCATGATGCGCTCAAAGCCCACGGCGCTTCATTCTTCGAGGAATTGGCGGAGATTTCCGGTTTGTTGAATACACAAGTGGAAAGTGCCTTGTCCGAACTGGTTGCCAAAGGGCTGGTTGTGTGCGACAGCTTCAAGGGACTGCGGGCGCTGTTGGTTCCAGAAGACAAGAAACGCCGTTATCGGGGCATTCATCCTTTTGGCATTGAAGACGCTGGAAGATGGTCGCTGTTAGTCCAGCCCTACTCACAGCGGGAATTATTGGACCGGGGCAACGGGCCGGAGAGTGCGGCCAGCATGGCTGCCGTGGAACACGTTGCCGGTGTGCTGCTGCGCCGCTATGGTGTGGTCTTCCGCTCCCTGTTGGCAAGGGAAACCACCGCACCGCCTTGGCATGATTTGCTAAAGATCTACCGGAAGCTCGAAGCGCGGGGTGAAATCAGGGGCGGGCGTTTTGTCGCGGGCCACTACGGCGAGCAATTCGCGCTGCCGGAGGCGGTGGAGGGATTGCGGGCCATCCGCAAGCAAACAAATGACGAGGAAATTTTGGCGGTGAGTGCCGCCGATCCGCTGAACTTAGTGGGCATACTCACCCCCGGCAGCAAACTTCCCGCTTTGCCGGGCAATCGGGTATTATACCGGGCCGGAGTGCCGCTGGCGGTGATGTCGGGCAAGGAAATGCGCTGGCTGGCTGACCCCGGCAAGGAAGATGAATGGGAGATCAAAAACCGCCTGATACGTCGGCAAAACCTTACCGTGTTGCCGAAACAAGCAGAGCCAAGATGCGAGAAATAGCCCGCCATTCCGGTCATGGATGCCGGAATCCAGCGTCCAAGGATGGCAAGCTACGGGTTACGGCAAGCCAAGCGTAAACTTGAGGCTTCACGTCCCTGTGACTGGATGCATTTGGGACATCCATGTCCCGAACCCTTCGGGCGGCGAAGCCGTGCAAATCGGCTATTCTGCCGATTTGTCCCGCATCTCTGCTGGAATGACGGCGTTTTACCCAAAATGAGAACTACTCATTGCTGGGGGCTTGGTTGCGTTATACTAGCCAATGTGGGCAAAACTTTGAAACGGATTCTGATGGATACAATCCAAGACATAGGTGCAAACGGCAAGAAACAATATGGCAACCATCACATTCGACACGCTCAAATTTATTCGGAAGCTTGAAGCGGCCGGGTTCGACACCAAACAGGCAGAGGCAGTCGCCGAGGCTTTCCGCGAAGCATCCGGGGAAGCTTAAGTTGGCGACACGGCAAGACTTGCGAGAGTTGAACCTCCACTTGGAAGCCAAGATCAACGATATCAAATTCGACTTGGTGAAATGGATAGCGGGGATGCTGTTGGCCCAAGCCGGTTTGGTGGCGGCGCTAGTGAAGCTGCTGTGAACAATGTGGGAGTGCAATGAAAAAAGCCGTCATACTTCTTTCCGGTGGACTTGATTCCGCCACTATTCTTGCCCTCGCCAAGCAGCAGGGCTATGTCTGCTACGCACTGAGCTTCAATTACGGCCAGCGCCACGGGGCCGAATTGAATGCAGCCCGCCAAGTCGCCGAACGGGCGGGGGTGGTTGAGCACAAATTAGTGCATATTGGCCTTGACGCTTTTGGCGGTTCAGCCTTGACCGATACGCGCATAGCCGTACCAAACCAGCCAAGCGTTGGCATTCCGGTGACCTATGTCCCAGCACGAAATACCGTGTTCCTCTCTTTTGCATTAGGCTGGGCTGAGGTTCTGGGGGCTTTCGATATTTTTATTGGTGTCAATGCGGTGGATTATTCAGGCTATCCTGATTGCCGTCCCGAATTCATTGCCGCTTTTGAAAAGCTGGCGCGGCTTGCCACTAAAGCCGGTGTCGAGGGTCAAGACTTCAAAATCCATACGCCGCTGCTGGACTTGGGCAAGGGCGAGATCATTCGCCTTGGGCTTGAATTGGGGGTGGATTACGCGCTGACCGTTTCCTGCTATGCCGCCGACGCGGCCGGCCTTGCCTGCGGGGTCTGTGATTCTTGCCGCTTGCGCAAAGCGGGATTTGAGGCGGCGGGGGTGGCTGATCCTACGCGATATCAGTCCAGTAATTCTCAGTTTGGCTCGAAGCCCCGTCATTTCGGCAGGGATGCCGAAATCTAGGCCAAGGACGGTAACAAGACAACGGATTAAGCCTTTCATAATCAACTGGTTGCCATCCATGGTCGCTGGATTTCGCATCCCTGCCGAAATGACGGGGTTATTTTTATCGATTCTGGACCAAACTGAGAATTGCTGAACCGAGTCGGTCTGAATGGACAGCATAGCCCCCATACCTTAAAATTCCGCCAATTAAAATTATGGACCGCAACGGGTGGACGCTAAAGTCCATCCGGTTTCCCACGTTAAGGTGATATAGCATGAAAACGCCCGCAATCCTAGCCCTCGAAGATGGTACGATCTTTCGGGGAACCTCCATTGGCGCAGCGGGTTCCTCCGTCGGCGAGGTGGTGTTCAACACATCCATCACTGGCTACCAGGAAATCATCAGCGACCCTTCCTACGCCCGTCAAATCGTGACGCTGACTTATCCGCACATCGGCAATGTGGGCATCAATGGCGAGGATGTGGAATCTTCCGGCATTTTTGCCTCGGGGCTGGTGGTGCGCGATGTGCCGACTAGAATCAGCAACTGGCGCGCTGAAAAGAGTCTCACAGAGTATTTGACCGAACATCAAGTCATAGGCATCGCCGATATAGACACCCGCAAACTGACCCGAATCTTGCGCGACAAGGGTGCGCAACGCGGCTGTATCGTGGCGGGTGATGCCATAAACGAGGTCAGCGCAGTAGAACAGGCACGGGGCTTTCCCGGTTTGCAAGGCATGGATTTGGCTAAGGAGGTGTCAGTGTCTGCCCCCTATTCCTGGACGCAAACACAATGGCAGTTGGAGTCCGGCTATGGCGAACAGGTTTTGCACCGCCTCCATGTGGTCGCCTACGATTTTGGCATCAAGCGCAATATTTTGCGGCTATTGGCGCAACGGGGTTGCCGCATCACCGTAGTGCCGGCGCAAACCCCGGCCAGTGTTGTATTGGCCCAAAAGCCTGACGGTGTATTCCTGTCCAATGGTCCCGGCGACCCTGAGCCTTGCGATTATGCCATTGCCGCGATTCAGGAGATCATTGCCGCTAAGGTTCCGGTGTTTGGCATTTGCCTGGGCCATCAATTGCTGGCCTTGGCATCCGGTGCAAAAACCGTGAAAATGAAATTCGGCCATCACGGCGGCAACCATCCGGTGCAGGAGTTGGCGACTGGCAACGTGATGATCACCAGCCAGAATCACGGTTTTGCGGTGGACGAAGACACCCTGCCCAGCCATTTGAAACCGACCTACCGCTCGCTGTTCGACGGCACTTTGCAAGGCGTTGAGCGCACCGACTGCCAAGCCTTCAGCTTCCAAGGCCACCCCGAGGCTAGCCCTGGGCCGCATGATTTGGCGGGGTTGTTTGATCGGTTTATTGAAATGATGGCATAGGATAGAGAAACGATAGAGCCGTTTGCCCATCCTAGTCACTGATGTTACTCAGATGTGTAACCCGTGCCTACCACACTGAGATTCAACGGCATGGTGCGTAACAATCAGCTAGTCATAAAAGCAGGTCGATAATGGACACAGTAGAAGAAATTAAATCATCCGTTGCCAAGCTTTCCCGCGAAGAGCTTTCTGCTTTTCGGAACTGGTTTCAGGAATATGATTCTGATGCTTGGGATAGGGAAATAGAGGAAGATGTCGCGGCGGGAAGGCTCGATGCCATTGCCGAACAAGCCATGCGTGATTTTGAGGAAGGCCGTTGCACTGAGTTGTGCATCACTGGTAGAAATACCTTGGGTATTGTCTTGCACCCTCAATATATCACTGATGAAGAGGGAAATCGTATCTCTGTGATTTTGCCGATTGAGGAATATGAAGCATTGACTAACATTCCGGCGGCATGATTTTCTGGATTGATGAGCAGATTTATCCAAACTTGGCAAGTTGGACAACTAAAATTTTTAAGGTTGAAGTCAAATCAACGCGAGTTGTTGCCGGATGATTTTTTTTGGGGATATTTAATGCATAAGTATAATCTATGTCTTTATATTATATAAATCCAATAGTTTGGAATACTAATGGCTATCAAAGGCCAAGTGGGGTAAATTTTACTTCTGGCTATCCGAAAGAACATGGTTTTGGGCATGAGGAATGGAACAACTCACCATTATTAGCTATTGAGGAAAAGGGCGAGAAGTTTCGAGTCTTCCACACAGAAGGCTTGGGAAACGAGCTTATTGATGATTATCCTGAAGATATTTTTTTATTGATGATTGCTTCCCATGATAGAGGGCAATATTTGGTGGGGGTAGCTGGTGGGGCTACTAGTTTTTTTTCTGACCGGAAAGAACGGGAGCGCTTGGTGAGAGAGCATTGGCATGGATTGCTTCTTATAGCCAATCTTGATGCCTTATTTGATGATGCTAATTCTGATTCAGTGCTAATTACATTTGAAGATTCAGGAGAAATGCTTATATCGGAATCATTATCTGCTGAGGAGCGAATCCGATTAGGTATTCCTCAGCGACTTCGACAGCCTCTTAATGAATCACAGCGTAAATATCTTTCCTATCATCGGCAAAAACTGAAATAACTATCCTGACAATTTAGGTTTTTTATAACAGCGTGGTAGGATGGCTAGATACAGGGATGCTGAACCCCATCATTCGGGTAATCCGCTGATATGATAACTAGGTAAAATAAATTATTTATCGTTCCCACGCTCCGCGTGGTAAGGCATCTGCAGGCGCTCTGTACTAGATGACTTCCGACGCAGGAGCGTCAGGTACCGCATTCCCACGCAGAGCGTGGGAACGATAATAGGCTATTTTTCGTTTACCTATTCAGCGAAGTGAAAACGGCCAGTCTAAGGAATATCAGGTCAAGCAATTCCTCAACAGGTTGGAGCAAGAAAAAAATGAAAGATGAACGATTTGATGGCTTCACTTTGAATCTTTATTTCGACGGAGAACACTGGTTGGTTCATTTTGCTGAGATGCCTGAAATCTCCGCGTTCTCTACAACACCGGAGATAGCTGTGCGCGAATTGCAAACTGTTTGGGAAATGGTCAAGGCCGATTATTTAGAAAATGGCGAATCGGTGCCAATTGCGCCTAGAGTTAGAAAAGCAGCATAACTCTTAGATTAAGGGGGGCAGTATGTTGGTTGGCAATATTTTTTGAGATTGATTTCATGCAAACACTGACTGAGCGCATTACAATAAACCCTGAAATTTGCCACGGTAAACCCTGCATTCGGGGTTTGCGCTACCCAGTGGAGAATATTTTAGAATGGCTGCGTTCTGGCATGACTGTCGAAGACATCCTGACAGAGTATGAAGACTTGGAAAGGGAAGACATTTTGGCGGTTTTGGAATTTGCTGCCCGTTGGGTCTAGGTTAAGCGCATTGACATGCTAGAGGCATGGGATTGTGTGTCGATGCGCAATGCCGAAATGTGTTGATGCTCATTCCCAAGCTCCAGATATCATCGTTATACACAAGTGCCGATGATCGATAGTCCGCCGTCATTCCGGTCATGGATACCCGAATCCAGCGTCCAAGGATGGCAAGCTGGGGCATGACAACCGCCTGTGTAGCTAAGGATATGAGGCTACCGGACAAATACCCTCTGAACCAAGTGCTTGCGTAACTGACAAGTTACCGTCCTTGGCACTGGATTCCTGCATCCCTGCTGGAATGACGGCATTTTTGGTTCGGCGCAACTTGTGTGTAGCGATGAGCGCAGCGCTGGGGAGGATACGGAGTTTTATCTTACGGCGGTTTCACTTTCAGAAGTAATTATAATAATGACCTAAATTCAAGCAAACTATTGATTTAGCATTTAAAATTCACAAGAGTTACCCAATTAACTATTAGATGTTGAAAACGCTGTACATACCATGCCAAAACGCACAGACATAAAAAGCATACTCCTCCTTGGTGCCGGTCCCATCGTCATTGGACAGGCTTGTGAATTTGACTATTCCGGTGCGCAAGCCTGCAAGGCGCTGAAAGAGGAGGGCTACCGGGTCATCCTGGTCAACTCCAACCCGGCGACGATCATGACCGACCCGGAAATGGCCGATGCCACTTACATCGAACCCATAGACTGGCAGACCGTGGCCCGCATCATCGAAAAGGAGCGGCCCGACGCGCTGTTGCCGACTATGGGCGGGCAGACGGCCTTAAACTGCGCCTTGGACCTGGACCGCGAGGGGGTGCTGGAAAAGTTTGCCGTGGAAATGATCGGTGCCAAAAAGGAAGCCATCGACAAGGCCGAAGACCGGAGTAAATTCAAAGAGGCGATGACCCGCATCGGCTTGGGTTCGGCGCGTTCGGGCATTGCCCACACGATAGACGAAGCCTTGGAGGTGTTGGAGCAGATCGGCTATCCCGCCATCATCCGCCCGTCGTTCACATTGGGTGGCAGCGGCGGGGGCATTGCTTACAACAAGCAGGATTTCGTCGAGATTTGCGAGCGCGGACTCGATCTGTCGCCCACGCACGAACTGCTGATTGAGGAGTCCTTGCTGGGTTGGAAGGAGTACGAGATGGAGGTGGTGCGCGACCATAAGGACAATTGCATCATCATTTGCTCGATTGAAAACTTCGATCCCATGGGCATACACACGGGCGATTCGATCACCGTGGCCCCGGCGCAGACGCTGACGGACAAGGAATACCAGATCATGCGCGATGCATCGATTGCGGTGCTGCGGGAGATTGGCGTGGACACCGGCGGCTCGAACGTGCAATTTTCCGTCAACCCGAAGGACGGGCGGCTGATCGTCATTGAGATGAATCCCCGCGTGTCGCGGTCTTCTGCGTTGGCCTCCAAGGCGACCGGCTTCCCCATTGCCAAGGTCGCCGCTAAATTGGCGGTGGGCTACACTTTAGACGAGTTGAGGAATGAAATCACCAAAGGGGCTACGCCGGCCTCCTTCGAGCCTAGTATCGACTATGTGGTGACCAAGATACCCCGCTTCACGTTCGAGAAGTTTCCCCAGGCCGACTGCCACCTGACCACCCAGATGAAGTCGGTCGGAGAGGCTATGGCGATAGGCCGCACCTTCCAAGAATCCTTGCAGAAAGCCTTGCGCAGTTTGGAGACCGGCATTGACGGGCTGACCCCAAGGCTGGACCAAACCGCCGACGATGCCCACGAGATTCTCCAGCGGGAATTGCGCGACCCCGGTTCGGACCGCATCTTGTATGTTGCCGATGCCTTCCGGGTTGGCTGGTCCTTGGAGGAGGTGTTCGCTTACAGTAGCATTGATCCTTGGTTTCTGGCCCAAATTGAGGATTTGGTGCAGGAAGAGCAAGCCCTGGCAAAACGCACCTTGGCGATATTGAGTGCCGAGGAACTGTTCGCGTTGAAGCGCAAAGGATTTTCCGACTCCCGTTTGGCGAAGTTATTGGACAGCAGCGAGGCGGAAGTCCGGGCGATGCGGCACAAGCATGGCCTGCGCCCTGTCTACAAACGCATCGACTCGTGCGCGGCGGAATTTGCCACGGCTACGGCCTACCTGTATTCCACCTATGAAGAGGAATGCGAGGCCGCACCCACGACTAAGAAAAAAGTCATCGTGCTGGGTGGCGGACCCAACCGCATCGGCCAAGGCATTGAATTCGATTATTGTTGTGTCCATGCCGCGATGTCGCTGCGTGAGGATGGTTTTGAAACCATCATGATCAATTGCAACCCGGAGACGGTGTCCACCGATTTTGACACCTCCGACCGCCTGTACTTTGAACCATTGACCTTGGAGGACGTGCTGGAAATCGTCCATCTGGAGAAACCTTACGGCATCATTGTGCAATTCGGCGGGCAAACCCCGTTGAAATTGGCGCGTGCTTTGGAAGCCGCCGGGGTGCCTATTGTGGGCACAACGCCAGATTCCATTGATTTGGCGGAGGATCGCGAACGCTTCCAAAAACTGGTGGAACGGCTGAATCTGCAGCAGCCACCCAACCGCACGGCGCGGTCTTTGGATGAAGCCATTATCGGCGCCCGTGACATCGGTTATCCTTTGGTGGTTAGGCCGTCCTATGTTTTGGGTGGGCGGGCGATGGAAATTGTGTTTAACGATGAGGAACTCAAGCGCTACATGCGCGAGGCGGTTAGCGTATCCAACGATTCGCCGGTGCTGCTCGACCTGTTTCTGGACGATGCCATCGAGATGGACGTGGACGCGGTATGCGATGGCAAGCGGGTGTTGATTGGCGGATTGATGCAGCATATTGAGCAGGCCGGTGTCCACTCCGGCGACTCGGCCTGTTCCATTCCGCCTTACGACCTGAGCCAGGGTATCCAGGCGCGTATCCGCGAGCAAGTGATTTTGCTGGCCGAAGCCTTAGGCGTGGTGGGTTTGATGAACATCCAATTCGCCATCCAGCGGGATGAGATTTTCATTTTGGAAGTCAATCCTCGGGCTTCCCGCACCGCGCCCTTTGTTTCCAAAGCAACCGGCTACCCCTTGGCGAAGATTGCCGCCCGCTGCATGGTGGGGAAGACTCTAGATGAACAAGGCGTGTTCGAGGAGCGCATACCGGCGTATTATTCGGTCAAGGAAGCGGTGTTTCCCTTCATTAAATTCCCCGGTGTCGATCCGGTGCTGGGGCCGGAAATGAAATCCACCGGCGAGGTCATGGGGGTGGGGGCGACATTCGGCGAAGCCTATGCCAAGGCCCAGCGGGCATCCAGTGTCAAATTGCCGCAAACCGGGGTGGTGTTCATCAGCATCCGCGATGCCGACAAACCAAAAATCGCTGTCATCGGCAGGGATTTGGTCAACAAAGGGTTTGCGCTAGTGGCGACGGGGGGGACTGCCAAAGTACTCAACGATGCCGGCATTGCCTGCGAACGCGTATTCAAAGTCAGCGAAGGCAGGCCGAACATTGTGGACATGATTAAGAACGGCGAAGTGCAGTTCATCATCAACACGACCGAAGGCAAAAAGGCCATCGCCGATTCCTTCACCATTCGTAGGCAGGCTTTGCAAGAGCAAGTCACCTACACCACCACGCTGTCCGGTGCTTGGGCAACCTGCCAAGCCTTGGATGAATTGAACGCCGGAGGTGTGAACCGCCTCCAGGATTTGCATAAAAATTGGTAATCTTGAGGATTAAAATCAAACGATGAATAAAGTGACCATTACCGTCAAAGGCGCGGAGAAACTTCGCGAGGAACTGACCAACCTTAAAACTGTGGTCCGCCCGCGCATCACGGCCGCCATAGCGGAGGCCCGCGCCCACGGCGATTTGAAGGAAAATGCCGAATACCATGCGGCCCGCGAGCAGCAAAGCTTCGCCGAAGGGCGCCTCAAGGAAATCGAGGCGAAACTGTCCAATTGCCAAATCATTGATGTGACCAAGGTCAATGCTGATGGCAAAGTGGTGTTTGGCGCGACGGTGGAGTTGGAGGACGTGGACACCGAGACCTTCGTGACCTACCAGATTGTCGGGGAAGACGAGGCGAACATCAAAGAAGGCCGCATCAATGTCACCTCGCCCATCGCCCGCGCCCTGATCGGCAAGATCGAGGGGGATGTGGTCGTGGTCAAGGCACCGGGGGGGGATAAGGAATATGAGATTGTGAAAGTGCAGTATATCTAAAGGCCAATACGCCATGAGCGACTTACGCAGCCGAAAAAAAAAGTTTTTCAATGCCTTGGATTTTAGCACCCCGATCAATTTCGGTGTCGAAGACTTGGTGGAAAACGCCTTGAGCGAGGTGTTTTATGTCCGCAGCCTGCATGGCAACAGCGACAGTGACGCAGTGCAGCAATTGGCCGATTACATCGACTTTTCCGAGAGTGCCGGGGCTTATCTGTTCACCGGCAACCGTGGCACCGGCAAGACGACGGAATTATTGCGCTTGGCGAAAATCCTCGACGGCTATGGCATGGAGGTGTTTTACGCCGACATGGCGGAATATTTGAACCTCAGCCAGCGGGTTGAAGTCAGTGATTTTCTTATCAGTGTCCTTGGCGCTTTTTCCGAAAAAGTGGGCAAACGCTTCGGCAACGAACCGGGCAAAACCAGCTTCTTCGAGCGGGTGTGGGATTTTCTGCAAACCGATGTGAAGTTTACAGAATTCAATATCAAAGGTCCGGTGGAATTCAAAGCTGCGTTGAGTCGAAACCCAAATTTCAAGGACAAACTGCAAACGGCCACCCGTAGCCATGTGCAGCAACTGGTCCAGCAAGGGCGGGATTTCGCCTTGGAGGCGGTGGAGCAAGTCCGGCACAAGCGCAAAGACCCTGACCGCAAAGTCGTGCTAATCATTGACTCGGTGGAACGCCTGCGCGGCGGGGGCGACGACGGCGACGTGTCAGCCGTGTTTAAAAGTGTGGAAACTTTGTTTTCCTCGCATAGGGACGAATTGCGCTTCACCGGGCTTAACGTGGTCTATACCGTGCCGCCGTATCTGCAAGCCTTGGCGGGTGCTTTGGGGGCAAGCTATTCCGGTGGGCAGATTTACGCCTTGCCCAGCATCCACATCTACGAAAAAAAACCTGCTGCTGGTCAAGCGCCGGCTCTTTCTGAGTTGGGTTTGGCAAAAATGCGGGCCATCGTCGCCAAGCGTTACCCTGAGTGGTCCGATTTTTTTACTCAAGCGCAATTGTCCAGACTGGCAACCAGTTCCGGCGGCGACTTGCGCGACTATTTCCGTATGATGCGCCTGGCCCTGACCAGCATTGCCGCTATTCCTGAAGACTGTCTGGACCATGCCGAAAATGCGGTGCGCAGTGATATGCTGCCCATCGCCGCCGATGACCGGGAATGGCTGGCTAAAATCAGCCTAAGCCATGAGCCAGAGTTGCCTAGCCTGCATGAACTGCCGAATTTCGCCCGTTTGCAGGAGGGTAAATATTTGCTGAATTACCGCAACGGCGAGGCTTGGTACGATGTGCATCCGCTGTTGCGGGACGAAGTGAAACCCAGTGATAACTGACAATCCGGCACTTGAGCGGATTTGGCGGGAGCTGCGCCCGCATCTGGAATGGGCCAATGGTTTCAACTTGGTGTTTTTGTTTGCCGACCACCCCGCAGCGGTGGATATCTTGCGTAGCCGCTTTGATGACAGCTTGCATTTGCGCACTCTTAGGCTGCGGGTGCTGATGGCGGAGTCGCCGGATGCACTAGGGGGAATCACTGAAGCTATTTTGACGGCACGGCCAGGCTCGGGTCCGTTATGGGTGGAGCTATGGCGGCAAGGCGAAGACCCGGACTGGCGGCGGGCGCGGGCGGCGTTGATGCAGCGTCTCAACGAACGGCGCAGTATATTGGAAAAGAAAGTCTGTCTGCCCTTGGTGATGGTGTTGCCTACTGCGGAACGCGGCGGCATCTATAGCCTTGCGCCCGATTTATGGGCTGTCCGCTCTTTTACTGCTCAATTGACAGGATTGGCAGGGCCGATTCCAACCCACCCTCGTAGTATTGTAAGCTATGAAGCCGAATTTAAGCCAAACATAGATTTTTCCAGTCCTGGGCTGGCCGAGCTAGAATGGGCGAGGCTGTTGGAGCGCACTGTGGACCCTATGCGCTTGAACCCTTGGGATGGCGTGGCGGCTTTTGAGGCAGCAATGGAACGGGGTGATTTGCAAGCCGCAAGGCGCGTCGCCTCGGAAACCTTGCAACTTACCCGCACTCAACTGTATACAGGCAATGACAAAAAGCCTAGCCGCTGGGGACAGATCACCCGCCTATTGCGCAAGTCACAGCGTCCGCCGCCCGACCCGGATCGCCAGCGCAATCTATCTGCCGCACTCGACAACCTCGGCGGCGTCGAGGCCGACCTCGGCAACCTCGAACCCGCCCGCGCCGCCTACCGCGAAAGCCTAGAACTAAGCCGCAAGTTGCGCGATGCCCTCGGCGACACCCCTCAGGCTCTGCGCGACCTCTCCGTCTCT
>CAIZPP010000098.1 GCA_903934875.1 uncultured Methylococcaceae bacterium | reverse complement strand
TCAACTGGTTTGCCATCCATGGTCGCTGGATTTCGGCATCCCTGCCGAAATGACGGGGGTGTATTTATCGTCTCCGCCCCAAACTGAGAATTGCTGGAGTGTCAAGGCCTGCCTTGACAGGCAAAGCGAGCTTTGCCACTCCAATGCGTAACATCAGTTATTAAGAAAAAACGCTGCCAAAACGACGGAACACGCCTGTTGCGCCTTGCCGCGTTGACTTTGCCGGAAACGCCCGCCAAAGCGGGCTTATTCCGGCCTACGTTTGGCTTCTTTCGCGAATGCTGTCCCTACGCCTCCTCCGCCCTTAATTCCTCCGCCCAGCAGCCTATCGGTTCGCCCAGGTTTTTGTCCGCGTCCTCGAAGCGCACCAGGAAAACGCTGCGCTCCTCGTTTTCCTCCAAGTGGCCTTTGCGCACAATCACGCCGCGTGTGCCTTCTGGGTACAGCAAGGCACCTTCTTCCACGCCTTCCAGCCCGCCGTCGTTATAAATCGGGCTGGCCGCGTAGACCATGTCGCCGTCTTCCAAAGTTTCCACATTGACCATTGCTCGCTCTCCCGTAGGTTAATTGCTGGTTGGTTAAATGTCGCAAAGCTTACACAGATGCTCTGTCTTTGTAAGCATCCATCTGTGCCATCACTGCCGCTGCCGCCATAAAATACATTGATATTCAATGTATTGGATTACACATGACAAGATGGCACGGCGGTTGCCATATTACTTAACAAAGACAATGCCACTTCAGTTTTTGGCTAGGCTGCTGCTGATTAGAAACAGCAGCCGCGACCGCTGAACAATGAACCACCCAGCCCCGGAGAAACACAATGCTTACATTGACCGATAACGCCGTCAAGGCCATCACCCGATTTATTGCCGGTTCCGAAACCGGGGCCAACGGATTGCGCATCCAAGTCAGCGACGGCGGCTGTTCCGGCATGCAATACGGCCTCAAACTCGAACAGGCCGCCGCTTCGGAAGACGTAGTCGTCGAATCCAGCGGAGTCAAGATTTTCATCGACCCGACCAGCGCCCCGCAGATCGCCGGGGTGACCGTCGATTTCGTCGAGAGCATGGAAGGCTCTGGATTCAAATTCACCAACCCGAACGCTAAGAACCCCTGTTCTTGCGGCAAATCCTTTTCCGCCTGAAGCTTGGAGACAAAACCATGTGGGATTATTCAGACAAAGTCAAAGAACATTTTTTCCAACCGCGCAATGTCGGCGCTTTGGAAGGGGCCAACGGCATCGGTGACGTAGGCTCCATTTCCTGCGGCGATGCCCTGCGCCTGAGCCTCATCGTCAACCCCGACACTGATGTGATCGAGGACGCGAGATTCCAAACCTTCGGCTGTGGCTCGGCGATTGCGTCCTCTTCGGCCTTGACCGAAATCATCAAGGGCATGAAGGTCGAGGAAGCGCTCAAAGTGACCAACGACGACATCGCCGATTTTCTCGACGGCCTGCCGCCGGAAAAGATGCACTGCTCGGTGATGGGGCGGGAAGCCTTGCAGGCCGCCATTGCCAATTTCAAGGGCGAGGAGTGGGCCGACGACCACGAAGAAGGCGCTTTGGTTTGCAAATGCTTTGCCGTCGATGAGAAATTGATCGAAGGGCTGGTCCGCGCCCATAACCTGCACACCGTCCAGGAAGTCACCAACTACACCAAGGCCGGTGGCGGCTGTTGCTCCTGCCATGAAGGCATAGAGGAAATCCTGATGCGGGTGATGCAGGAGCGCGGTGAGATATTCGACGCAGACAGCGCCCCGGCAGTCGCCGAGCCTGAGCCTCTGCCCATCGCCGCCAAAGCCAGCGGCGGCGGCATGACTTCGGTGCAGCGCATCCGCCGCATTGAGGCGGTGATCGAATCCATCCGCCCCAATCTGCGCATGGACGGCGGCGATGCCGAATTGGTCGAAGTGGATGGCAATACCATCTATATCAAAATGATCGGTGCCTGTTCCGGTTGCGGCATGGCCTCCATGACCATAGGCGGCATACAGCAGCGTTTGATGGAAGAACTGGGCGAATTCATCAAAGTCGTTCCGGCTGAAAAGCTGGCCCAACCGCCACAACAAGCAAAGAAGGTGGCACATGGCTGATATCTACCTGGACAACAACGCCACCACCCAATGTGACCCCAAGGTCGTCGAGGCCATGCTGCCGTTCTTTCTGGAGCAATTCGGCAACCCTTCGTCCATCCATAGCTTCGGTGCCGGGGTGGGCAGGGCTTTGGGCAAGGCGCGTAAACAAATCCAAGCCTTGCTAGGCGCGGCGCACGACTCGGAAATCATCCTGACCTCCTGCGGCACCGAGTCCGACAACACCGCCATTCTGTCGGCGCTGAAGTGCTTCCCGAACCGCAAGGAAATCATCACCACCACGGTGGAACACCCTGCGGTGCTGGCACTGTGCGCCCAATTGGAAAAAGAAGGCTACACCATCCACCGCCTGAAGGTGGACAAGAAGGGCCGCTTGGATTTGGACGAATACCAGCGCCTGCTGACGCCCAATGTCGCCATCGTCTCGGTGATGTGGGCCAATAACGAAACCGGCACCCTGTTTCCGGTGGAGGAAATGGCCGAGCTGGCCCATGCGGTGGGGGTGCAATTCCATACCGATGCGGTGCAAGCCGTGGGCAAGGTGGCGATAGACCTGAAAAAGACCAAGATCGACATGCTTTCGGTGTCCGGCCACAAACTCCATGCCCCGAAAGGCATCGGTGTGCTGTATCTGAAGCGCGGGGCGCGTTTCCGCCCGCTGTTTCGCGGCGGGCACCAGGAACGCGGCCGCCGCGCCGGCACCGAGAACGCGGCCTCCGTGGTCGGCTTGGGCAAGGCTTGCGAACTGGCGATGGAACATATCGAATTCGAAAACAGCCAGGTCAAGGCGCTGCGTGACCGCTTGGAACAGGGCATCCTCGCCCAGGTGCCGAATTGCTTCGTCACCGGCGACCCGGACAACCGCCTGCCCAACACCGCCAATATCGCGTTTGAATACATTGAGGGCGAAGGCATTTTGATGCTGCTGAACAAGGCCGGCATCGCGGCGTCTTCGGGTTCGGCCTGCACCTCGGGTTCTTTGGAACCCTCCCATGTCATGCGGGCGATGGACATCCCCTACACGGCGGCACATGGCACGATCCGTTTTTCACTGTCCCGCTACAACACGCAAGTGGAAATCGACCGCGTCATCGCCGCCGTGCCGCCCATCGTGGCGGAATTGCGCAGGCTATCGCCCTACTGGGGCGAAGACGGCCCGGTCACAGAACCGGAAAAGGCTTTTGCGCCGGTGTATGCGTAAATTAAGAAAATCCCCCCAACCCCCCTTCACAAAAGGGGGGTGGGGGGGAAATGGGGTGCGATTAAAAGTGATGCAGAAGAACCGGGCAGTCTTTGAATTTACACCTGGAGTGCAAGGCCTGCCTTGCCTTTCAAGGCCTGCCTTGCCTTTAGATGCCCTCGCAAGGCAGGCCTTGCACTCCCGCATAACTTTTAATCGCACCCGGCGGGGGATTTCCTGGACTTGAGGTTTTCGCGGCAGTGCGGCTAACGCCGCCCGCGTCCGCCTTTGGGGCCTTTATCCAACGCGACATAAATCGTATTGCCTTCAAAATCATGGCCGTCCAATCCAGCGATGGCTAAACGGGCTTCATGCCCCTCCATGTCGATGGTGGCTATGCCACGCGCCCTGCCAGTAAACAAATCACGGCTTAATTTCAGGCCAAACACTTTGCCGTAACCGCCAAATAACTCAGTCAGACTAGTTTCAGTTGTGCTTGGGGGTAACCCACGAACGAAAAGCGTCAACATGCGTTGCCACTCCTTTATGATGATGTAACGGTGGGAACAAGACGGTGCGGCCTGTGCGGCGCACCCGTAGCAGGGCAAAAGCAGGCGCGGATACGGCCTGCTTTTATGGCCTAGACGTTTACCCGGCGGAATTACAGGGCAACAACGTTTTCAGCTTGCGGGCCTTTCTGGCCGCTGACTTCGGTAAAGCTGACGCGCTGGCCTTCGGTCAAGGACTTAAAGCCCTGGCCTGCAATCGAACGGAAATGCACGAACAAGTCGGCACCGTTCTCGCGTTGAATGAAACCAAATCCTTTACCTTCGTTGAACCATTTTACGGTTCCAGTTTGCTGCTGTGACATATTAAATCTCTGTGAAAATTTGCGCGAAAATGCGCGATAAAGCTTCAATAACCCCGTTTAAGGGTTTATTGAAAGAAAAGCGGGGTATTTATGGAAAGGCGGGCAGTTGGAGCAGGAATGTATTTTTTGACAAATAGAAACTACGCTGACTTGCTTGGCGCGGACCTCTTTACACCAGTTCCAATACTACAGCATACTCTAGGAAAAGGCAATCTTTATTTCCAGCAATTCTCATTTAGGCTCGAAGCCGCGTCATTTCGGCAGGGATGCCGAAATCCAGGCCAAGGACGGTAACAAGACAACGGATTTAAGCCTATCATAATCAACTGGTTTGCCATCCATGGTCGCTGGATTTCGGCATCCCTGCCGAAATGACGGGGTTGTATTTATCGTCTTCGCCCCAAGCGGTGATAGTATCCCAAACCTTGTTGATGGGTTTCATGGTTGTTTCTGAATGCCTGCGGCAAAGCGCCGCCAACCACCAATCTGGCGCCCCAATTCCGTCAAACGCTCGGAACCCTGGCCGTAAGCTTTGGGCGAAATGGAAGGGGTATCAGTTTTCATCAAACACTCCAAAAAAAAATCGGGCGGGGCTTCGCCCCTGCACCCCAAAATTCAAAAAACTAAAGACCAAAGAGACAAAGAACAAAAGCCAAAATCACAAGGCCCTGGCGAGACGGAAGCCGAGGAAGTAGTTGCCCGCTACATATGGCGAGTTCCTGACGCGGTTAGCCGACCGGAGGAACTGCGGGCCGTTGTTCCACGAACCGCCGCGAACCCCCCGGCTGCAACCCGGCTTGCCCTCCCAAACCGAACCATCCGACGGCGCACCTTGGTAATTGTCATGGTAACAATCGGCCACCCATTCCCAGGCATTGCCGGACAGGTCGTATAAACCAAAACCATTGGGACGCTTCAGGCCAGCCGGATGGGTTTGCTTGCTAGAGTTATCCCAATTCCAAGCGTAAAGCGTAGACTCATCAAGCTTATCGCCCCACGGGTAAGCACTATTCATCCCGCCGCGCAGGGCATATTCAAATTCGGCTTCGCTGGGCAGACGGTAGGCATGCCCGGTTCGATCCGACAGCCAAGCGGCGTAACAACGGGCTTGATCCCAGTTGACGTTAATGACCGGCCTAGGTCCACGGCCCCAGCCTTGGTCTTTTGGCATTTCCACTGTCACCGCCTCACAACCTTGCGCGGGTGTAGTCGTCTTGCCTTGCAAGCTGGCCACATAGGCATCGTATTCGGCAAAGCTGACTTCGTAACGGCCTAGGGCGAAGGGTTTCACTGTGACCGGATGGGCGGGCAGTTCGTCTTTGTTGCACTTATCTTGGGCTTCTTGGCAGCCCATGATGAAACTCCCACCCGCCAAGGCCAGCATAACCGGGCCGTATTGCAGGGGCGCTGTTGCGTCCTTGTTCTGGAAGGCATCAAGAAACACATCGCCGTGCTTGGCGGGCGCATCCAGCCGGTTCGCCAAACTATCATTGAAGCTGGCACCCGCCTGGTAGCTTTGGTTTAAGCGCACGTTTAAAACCGAGACGCTCTGCTGAGGTTTTGGGTTTACGTTCTTTGTTTCACCGGGAGTTGGGTTTGCTCGCAGTTCTGGCTGGAGTCCGTAAGTGGCTTGGGCAAGCAGATCACCGATGCGCAGCACGGTGGAACCCGACTCGGTGGGATAGGCTAGACTGTTTCTCGTATCGGCATCGGCCTTGCCGTCGGCAGAAGGCGGTTCCACCCGATAGCCTTGTCCGGTCAAACGCCCGGTCAACACATCGGCTAATTGTTGTTGCCCTGGGCCATAGAACAGCTTAACCTGATAGGCCGCGTTGGCCTGCTTTTGTTCCCAGTCCCAGAACTGCCCCAGCCATAGGATACCGCCGGTCTGCCAAGCCCAAACCAACAGCCAAGCGGCAAGTCCCGCGGACAACAGAGCCAGCAACAAAGGTTGCAGATTGAGGAACCAACGGGAGGCAGGCAGGTGACGGGCGATGGATCGGGGCAGGCGAAAATCCAGCAAGCCCAGCCGCCCCCCCAGCAGGATGTTGATGAAAATGGGGTCGTCCAAAGCGGGGGGCGGATTGCGGCCCAAGCGCAAGTCCAATAGCCGTTGGCGCAAGCTGCGCTTGGGCGGGGCGGCCAAGGGCAGGGTCAAAGCCCCCGGCGCGGATTGGTCGGTAAGCCCGCCAAACAGACCGGCCCAAGCTTTACCGATGGACTGCCGCCCCGCCGTGTCCTCTTGCAACAACAAGGCTTCGCGCAGGTAATCAGGCATGTAGGCATGGCGCATCCAGGGCAAGCGGCTCAAGCGCGACAGGCGTTGCTCTTGGGTTTGCACCAAGTCCGGTGCATCGCCAAACAATTGATAGTCCATGGCCAAGGTCAGATTCCAACGCGGTTCGGGATAGGCGGCCAGAGCCCGCAGCAATCTCATGCCATCGGTTTTCAGAAAACTGCCCAATGATTGCAGCAGTTCGGTCAGATCCAAACCAGGTGCCAAATAGGGCCTAAGCCAGTGCTCCGGGTCGTCAGCCACAATGGCTGGCAAAGCCTCCGCCCCGTCTAATTCAAACTCGGGCGCCAAGCCATCGGCGTAGCGCAGCCATTGGCACAGCTTGCCCAAGGCAGTTTCGGTCAGTGGCAACACGCAAAAATTGCGCTCGGACAATACGCGTTGAGCGTAGGCATCTGGCTCGTCCGGGTTCAGCCAGAAACGCTTCAACCACGGATGGAAACTGTCAGCCCAATCCCGCACCGTGCCGAACACCGGGTGGAACAGCACAGCCGTGTCGCTGATGACCAGCAAATGGGCATCCGGGTGCCGCGATGCCAATTCGCGCAGGCTGCGACTGTGAAACTCCTCCCCGCCCCAGGGGAACAGCCAGCGGGGGTCATCAGCAAAGCGGTAGCTGTCCACCGCCAGCTTGGCTTCGCGGAAGCGCCGCACCAGTTCCTCGGCCATCGCGGCGCGTTGGTCGTCGGGCCGCGCGCTATTGACCAGCACCAAATAACTGGGTGAGGTGCGCCGCTGGCGGTGTTGGGGGTGGAAATAACCCGCACGGCGGGCCGTGGACTCCACCGAGGCATCGATATCCAAGCGGCGTGTGGGTGTCCAGCGCGAGCTTCCCAGCTGATTGTACACCCGCCCGGACGTTTCCCCGCCAAACAAAGGTGTCCGGCTGCTCAAGTTGAATTGGTCCAGCAGCGCCTCCCCGTCCACCCGGTTGCGCTCCGCTATCCAGTGCCGCCGGTATTGCCATGCCAGCCAAGGCAAGGCGAACAGGCAGGGCAGCCAAGGCAGAACCGTCTGGATTTGCTGTAAGGTTTGCTGCCGCCACGGATCAGGGCGGTAGGGCGCGGGATTGCGATTGGGCGGCACCCATGGATCGAGTTCTGCCTTCGGCTTGGGGGGAAGCTTGCTTCTGTGTTGCAGTGGCACTTGGGGCGGTGGGGACGGCTTGGGGTACGTGACTTCGGCTGTCACCGTCTTGTCTTGCCACAGATAAGGGCGCAACAGAACGAAAAACAACGCCGCCAGAGCCAGCCCCACAGCGGCCAGCAGAACCCACTTGCCCCGCCGGTCCGAGCGTTCGCGGGCCACCTCTAGCCGGACCATGGACCCTTGCTCGGATGGCGGCGAGGCAAGGCTGGCCCCTAGGTTTTGCGGCTGCCCGGTGAGCCATTCATCGAAAAGCTTAGGAAACTCGGCTTGTTCGTCTTGGTTGCGGCACAGCAGCGGACCCAAATAGCGGGCGAGCACCTCTGGTGTTTGTGGAAAGCGGCCTTGGGCGGACAAAATGATGAGCAAATCATGCACCGACTGCCAGACATCCGGCCCCCGCACCAGCCGCCGCCTGCGCAACAAGGCATCCAATGCAGGCAGCTCGGCGGTGACGGTATGGATGTCCAAGGCCGTTGGCATGGCTTTATTTGCCGACAAGCTGCTTGGCCCAGGCATCCAACAGCTTGTCCAACCGATCCTGGTCTTCCTTGAGCTTCAGCAAAATGGTATTCACGCTTGATTTGTACTGACTATTGAAGAGGCCGTTTTCGGCCAGACGCGCCGTTACAGGGACGGGGGGAAGGCCGTCCTGATGTTCGGCGCTCAGGAAATCGAGCCAGTTCAACAATTCGGCGAGGGACGGTTTGCGCTTGAGGCGGGCAGGCTCGCGCAGATAGCGGAACAGGGACAGTGCTTGCTTGAGTAAGGCATTGCCGCCGTTTTCGGCCTCGCCAAACCGAGCACCCAGTTGGGCCAACACGATACGGCGGATGGTGACAGGGGCATCCTCCGTTTGGGTGCCTTCAATTTGGGTGTCTGCAATGAACTCTCCGTTTTCCTGATAGCCAAACTCGGGCAGCTTGAGATGGTAATAGACACAGCGGCGCAGGAATGCCTCGGGCAAATCCCGCTCGGCGTTGCTGGTGATGATGACCACAGGCCGATGCCGTTTTTCCTCTTCGGTTTCCAAGCGGATGGGGGCATTCAGGCGCAATTCCGGCACACTGAATTTTAGCTCGTCGATCTCCGCAAGGATATCGTTAGGCACTTCGCGCGGGGCTTTGTCGATTTCGTCGATCAACACCACCAGCCGGGTGGGCTCCTCCGGCATGTCCTTCAATACATCATCCGACATCAGCTTTTTCTGCTCCTCGTCAGTAAACCCGCGCTTGCCCTTGGCCCAAAGTATGGCTTTACCCAAGGCGTGGTAGCTGATGAACCGTTGGGGGGTGGTGTCGTCGTCTTTGCTCTGCGCGGCGTGGAAGCGGCCCAAGGTGTCGAAGCGGTAAAACAGGTCACGGCTTTCGGTGTCGGATTTGACGACGAAGGTTTCCGGCTCTAACTGTGGGAAACCCAATTCCCACGCCAGCCGCCGCGCCAGTTGCGACTTGCCGCAACCCGGCTCGCCGGTGAGCAACAAGGGCATGCCCAAGGTCAGCGCGATATTCACCGCCGCCGCCAGTTCCGGGGTCGCCAAATAAGCTTGCGGTCGTTTCAATTCCTCAGGGTCCACGCCTAGAAGATTCCGCCAGCCGCCTTCGACTGGCTTGAAGCGTCTGCCGTGAAAAAAAGTTGGGGTTCCATTGTCTGCCATAATCGATTCCTATGTTTCGCTGGGAAAGTTTTTTAGGATTGACACTAACTGATCGCTCAATATTCGGTGTTTGAGCGGTGGGATTGGCTTCTCGTCTTTAAAAAACAGGGCTTTGGCTTTGGATTCTATAATGCGTTTTTCTTCCTCACGAATCCCCCATTGCAACAGATTCGTAGAGAGATGCTCGCAATCAAGTATCTCCTGACGCCAGGTGACGACCACATCGTTCACATTGGGTGGCTCTAAGCGAGGCAGCCAACGTTCACCCAATTTTGCTTCCCTCAGCGTTTTTTCGATTTGTTGGGGCCAATCGCTGCGGAAGGCTTTGAGGATTTGATGCCATCGTCTTTTCCAAAATCCGGGATTTTTATCGACATAAATCCGCATGAACAGCAAATAACAGTCAGCTTTCAGTGCTGGCAAATCCAAACCCTCCCATAGCTTCACAATCTCTTGTAACATCTTTGCGCTGGGTTCATTCCCTTGTTCGACATAGACTTTTATTACGATAGGTTTTTCGTAGCTTTGTAGACTTTCCATTACCGCTTCAATTACCGCTGCAAAGTTTGCATTATTTCTCTTCATTTCGAAAAACTGAGCCAATAACTCCATTAAGGCATCAAACGCAGGGAGCCGTTGGTTAAGGAAATAACTGGTTACTTGTTTGTAGTATTCGAGAGGCCACAAATTAAATGCCAATCGATCTCTCAACGCTTCCGGCCACTCGTCATGCTCTCCATCAAGAATAAATGCCCAGGTCGAATAAGCTGGCTTAACATGACTTTCAATTTGTTCAAGCTGCTTGCGTTTGCCTAACAAAGCCGTAAGCACAATCGGATCGATACTGGACTGCCCTTTTTCGGAGTTTTTCTTGCATTGCTGTTGATTATTGCTAGAAAAACCGGCCTCAATCAATACCTTCGCCAATCGGCATGAGTGGTTTTGGGTTTGGTCATCATCCGGCAAGGCATGCTATGGCATCAGGGGGATTCAACGATGCCTGTGGGCCGAACGATGGCAAAGGCGTAATTGTTATACAAGGATGGATGG
>CAIZPP010000097.1 GCA_903934875.1 uncultured Methylococcaceae bacterium | reverse complement strand
TGATGTTACGCAACCGTGTAGGCTGTAGCCCGGATGTTGTGGAGTGCGGCGACTCGTCGCCGCCTTTTGCGTCCAGCGGCGACGAGTCGCCGCACTCCACAAGTTGCCATCCTCTAGCGATGACTGCGTAACATCAGTTATGAAGATGAAAATGCTGCATCAAACGCCAGATGAGCCGAATCCGCCGGTGCCCCTGGCTGTTTCGGTTAAGCAACCGGCCTCTTCAATCGCCACCCGTAGCACGGGCTTGATGACCAATTGGGCTATCTTCATGCCTTTTTCAACGTTGAATTCCTCTTTGCCGTGGTTGATTAAGATCACGCCAATTTCCCCCCGATAGCCTTCGTCAATCGTACCCGGCGTATTTAGCACGGTCACTTTCCGCTTCAATGCCAGCCCGCTCCTAGGTCTGACTTGGGCCTCCGTGCCGGGTGGCAATTGGATGGACAAACCCGTCCGCACCAAGGCCGCGTCCCCTGGTAAGATGGTCACTTCTTGGTATGCGGCCAAATCCATGCCGGCATCACCCTCATGGGCATAGGAGGGCAGGGTCGCCCCCTTTTCGAGTTTTAAAAACCGAACAGTTGCAGCTTGAGTCATCGCATAGCTCCGATGAAAATAGATATTGAGTTTACTTTGCCATTCTTCATGGACGGTACGCGTTTACACATCCACCGGCGGCGGCGCGATCACCATGCGCGAACCGTTGTTGTCGGCGGGGCTGACAATGCCCGCCTTTTCCATGTCTTCTATCATCCGTGCGGCACGGTTGTAGCCGACTTTGAAACGGCGCTGCACACTGGATATGGAAGCTTTGCGGCTTTCCGTGACAAAACGCACTGCCTCGTCATAGAGCGCATCCGACTCTTCCCCGCCATCGCCGCCGCTGTTTCCCCCGCCTTTTGAACTGCCGTTAAAATCAGTCATGTCCTCGCTGAAGCGGGTAATTTCCTCAATGTAATCCGGCTTGCCTGTGCGCTTGAGGAATTCCACCACATTATGCACTTCCTGGTCGGATACGAAGGCACCGTGGGCGCGCATCGGAATGCCTGACCCCGGCGGCAGGAACAGCATGTCGCCGTTGCCTAGCAGGGTTTCCGCTCCGCCTTGGTCGATTATGGTGCGCGAGTCGATGCGCGACGACACTTGGAACGACAGGCGGGTGGGGATGTTGGCTTTAATCAAGCCGGTCAGCACATCCACCGACGGACGTTGCGTCGCCAAAATCAAGTGGATGCCGGCGGCGCGGGCTTTCTGCGCCAGGCGGGCAATCAGTTCTTCCACTTTCTTGCCGACTATCATCATCATGTCAGCCAACTCGTCAATGACGATGACGACGAAGGGCAGTTGACCCAGTGGCGGCGGGCCTTCGTCCTCGGACACCGCCATGCCCGGGTTCCATAGCGGGTCGAGTACGGGTTCATTGGCTTCCAGCCCGTCGCGGATTTTCTGGTTGTAGCCGGCCAAGTTCCTCACCCCCAGCATGGACATGAGCTTGTAGCGCCGCTCCATTTCCGCGACCGACCAGCGCAACGCATTGGCCGCTTCCTTCATGTCGGTGACAACCGGTGTGAGCAGATGCGGAATGCCTTCGTAGATCGACAATTCCAGCATTTTGGGGTCGATCATAATCATCCGCACCTGGTCCGGTCCGGCTTTAAACAGCATACTAAGGATCATCACATTAACGGCCACCGACTTGCCTGAGCCGGTGGTGCCCGCCACCAACAAATGGGGCATCTTGGCTAGGTTTGCCACCACTGGTTCGCCGCTGATGTCCTTGCCTAGCACCATCGTCAGAGGGGAGTCGGACTGCTGGTAAACATTGGAAGCCAGCACCGAATGGAGCAGCACAATTTCCCGCTCCTCGTTGGGTATCTCTAGGCCGATGACGGACTTGCCGGGGATTATTTCCACCACGCGGACGCTGTTGAGCGTCAGTGCGCGTGCCAGGTCCTTTGCCAAGCCACTGATGCGGCTGGCTTTGACACCAGGGGCAGGCTGCACTTCAAAACGGGTGATCACCGGGCCGGGAAGCACATCCACCACTTCCACATCGACGCCAAAGTCGTCTAGGATGCTCTCCAGCAGGCGCGACATTTTATCCAAGTCTTCCCGCGAGTAACCCTTGATCCTCGCCGATTTCTGGTTCAGCAATCCCAGCGGGGGCAATTCGCCGGGCAAGGCTTGCGGCAGTTCGCCAAGTTTGCAGCCTTTGCCGCTAGGTGGCTTGGACTGGTCGCTTTTACCCGAGGGGCCGGCCTTCAGGCTGGGCGCTGGTTTGGCATCCGCTTCGCCCTTGGCGGGCTTGGCTTTTTTATTGGATGCCGTGGGTTCGCCGCTGGATTCAGGCGCAGAAGCACCCCCTGTTCCATGGAACACCGAAAAAAAACCATTCAGGACCAGTAGCGCATATTTGCCTATGACATCAACCAGGGTCAGCCAGGATATGCCAGTATAAAGCGTAATGCCAATCAGCAGTGAGGCCGCCAGTAATATCGAGGTTCCGCTGAGGCCAAAGCTATCCAAAAGCCGATTATGGATTTCTAGGCCCAGAATGCCACCTGGGGTACCGGGCAGTTTTTCCATCAGCGTTTGCGCGGCGGGCATTCCCGCCAAATGGATGTCCGCTAAAGTTGACCCCGACGCGATGATCAGCGCCAGCCCTGCCAATCTAAACAGATAGACAAACGGGTTTAATGTCCAAGAATGTTTGTTTTTGTAAATACTGTGTCCATAAATGGCCAGCATTAGGGGTAGCCCAAAAGAAATGGCCCCAAACAGGGTTAAACTGAAATCGGCCACCCAAGCCCCCACCGAGCCAGTGGCATTACTGATGCCGCTGACCGAGCCAGTATGGTTCCAACCGGCATCCTCCAGGTTGAAGGTGAGCAGTGAAATCAAGTAAAACAGGGCAATTACGGAAAGGATTAGGAACACCAGTTCGCGGAATCCTTTGTTAAGACTGGCGCCGATGTCGGCGGCTACTGGAACTTTCTTGTCTATTTGTGACAAAATTCTCACCAAATCAGGGAAATAAGAAATGCCGGTTATTGTTAAGAATAACCGAGGTTTAATCAAGTGCCTTGCGGCGGTTTCAACATCGCAGATTATTTGATAGATTCTATCATTACGGTAGATGCGCTGGTCAGGGGTAATTGAGAATTGTTGGCTGGCTTTACGGAAGCTTACAGTTTAGTCATACTACCCCATCCGCTATTTTTCACAGAGGTTTATTATGAGCGAAACTAAACATGCACCGTTATTGATCCTAGGTTCGGGGCCAGCCGGTTACACCGCAGCCGTTTACGCGGCCCGCGCCAATTTGAACCCGGTGCTAGTCACCGGTCTCCAGCAAGGCGGGCAATTGACCACAACGACCGATGTGGACAACTGGCCCGGCGATGCAGAAGGTGTGCAAGGCCCCGCATTGATGGCACGTATGTTAAAACACGCCGAGCGCTTTAACACGCAGGTGATCTTCGACCATATCCACACCGCCGACCTTTCCTGCCGACCATTTAAACTGATTGGTGATGAAGCTGTCTATACCTGCGATGCCTTAATCGTCGCCACGGGTGCGGCAGCGCGCTATTTGGGCCTGGAATCGGAGGAAGCCTTCAAGGGCCGTGGCGTTTCCGCCTGCGCCACTTGCGACGGTTTTTTCTATCGCGGCAAGCCAGTGGCGGTGATAGGCGGAGGCAACACTGCCGTGGAAGAGGCGCTGTACCTCTCCAACATAGCGGCGAAAGTCACGGTGGTCCATCGCCGGGACAAATTCCGTTCTGAGAAGATATTGTCCGACAAACTCGTCGAACGCTCCAAAACCGGCAATGTGGACATCGAATGGAACGCCGTGCTGGATGAGGTCTTGGGCGATGACAGCGGCGTGACCGGGGTTAGGATCAAAAATGTGCAAGACGGCTCCAGCAAGGACCTTGCCGTGGATGGTGTATTCATCGCCATTGGCCATTCGCCGAACACGGAAAATTTTGTCGGCCAATTGGACATGAAGAATGGCTACATTACTGTGCAGGGAGGCTCCGAAGGCAACGCCACCGCCACCAGCATCCCTGGCGTTTTCGCCGCCGGCGACGTGGCCGATTCAGTGTACCGCCAAGCCGTCACCTCAGCCGGTTCCGGCTGTATGGCCGCCCTGGACGCGGAAAAATACTTGGATAGCTTGGAATAAGACACTCCTGACTGATATTACAGCGTTTTCAACATCAAAGAGGTATTTGATAGTGGGTATCTAAGCGCCGGTTATTCGACTAACCTGAAGGGTTAATGGAATGTCTGTTTTAGGTATATTTTTAACTGATGTTACGCATGGAGTGGCAAAGCCTGCTTTGCCTGTCAAGGCAGGCCTTGACACTCCAAAACGAAACGCCTCAGGTCAGCAATCCTTTGCCGATAACAGCGCTGGGGCCTCTGCGTAACATCAGTTTTTAAGATGAAAACGCTGTAAGTGTGGGTTACCCCAATTCAAAACTCGTCACGCCAAACAGTCGGTTGATGGGCAGGGCTGGGCTTTCCCCTAGGTACATGCGGGCTGTTGCAAATACCGGGACCATGCCGTGCCGTCTGACCAAGTCTAGGGCGGCTGGATTCACCTCCGGGATATCCAAAAAAACCGGCGCTGCTTCCGGGGCATGGGCTTGCAAGGCTAGGAACAGGCGTTCCGCCACGTTTGGACTGTCAGCGAACAAGGGGCCGATCTTAAAGCCAGATCGGCAGGTCCGCAGCAACCCGTAGCCGGCCAGTGTGCCCTTGCGCAGAATGCCAAGCGCCACGCTGTGGGGCTGGTTGATCCAGCAGCGCAAAAACGTGCCGCGTTCAGCGGGGAAAAACGCTCGGTCGTAAGCCTCGATCCAATCGAAGGGAAGTGTTGATAATTCCACACACGCCAAGCCAGTCGGACACTCCCTGCTACCTGTCCCTTGGTAGCGGATGTTTCTATGTGCCAACGCAAAACCGGATTGTTGGTAATTGCCCTGTCGTTCCACCACACCGTCCAGGCCGATGGTCCGGCCCTCAAGGTAGGCGAGGGCCGCATTCCATAGCGCAATGCCGTAACCCTTGCCGCGCTGCTCCGGTTTGACGATGTAACAGCCGAGGAAGCCGAAGGTGTCGCCGTACTTGACCGCCGAAATCGTGGCGATGGGCTCATCCCCCAGCAGGCCAAGGAAAAACCCATTGGGGTCGGCGGCATGGAAGCATTCGGCATCGTTCAAGCCGGGATTCCAGCCCTCTGCCGCCGCCCAGTCTATGGCGTTATCGACTTCTGGGCGGGTCATGGTTCTGATGGTGTAGTGAGGGTATTGCATTTTAGCGTTACAGCATTTTTAATATCAAAGAGTTACTTGATAGCTGGAATGGAATGGCAAGATATTCAGTTTACTTGAAACGTTAGCTGAATATCCTTTACTAGGTATATTTTAAAGATGAAAATGCTGTACATGAAGATATTTCCATGCTTCTTATACCGTTTCATAAATGTACCTGATTAGGAACCGACGTTACGCAGTCATCGCTAGAGGATGGCAACTTGTGGAGTGCGGCGACTCGTCGCCGCTGGACGCAAAAGGTGGCGACGAGTCGCCGCACTCCACAACATCCAGGCTACAGCCGACACGGTTGCGTAACATCAGTTAGGAAGATTTTTTCAGCCAGTGGCAAAGGCATCGTCATACCGGCTGGGTTGCCGGTATCCAGCGTACATGGAATGGCAACCTGGTTACCGTCCTTGGCCCTGGATACCGGCCTTAGGGTTTTATCTTTCCCTGTGAGCGCATCTTCTCTAAATTGCTTTGTGCATCGGCATTCCCTTGTTCGGCGGCTTTGCGAAACCATGCCACCGTTTGAGCCTTATCTTTGGCGACGCCTGTACCATGAAAGTACATCCAACCTAAATAGACTTGTGCAGTAGCTAGTCCTTGTTCGGCGGCTTTGCGAAACCATGCCAAAGCTTGTGCCTGATCTTTGGCGATGCCTTGACCTTCTAAATACATCCATCCTAAATTGTATTGTGCGCCTGCATACCCTTGAGAAAGCCGCCAAGCACAACATCCCGCCGAGCACGCTGACGATACATGCCGACCGGGGTTCCAGCATGCGCAGCAAGCCAGTGGCGGCCTTGTGGTCGACCTAGATGTCGCCGAGTCCCATTGCCGGCCCTATGTCTCGGACGACAACCCCTATTCCGAGGCGCAGTTCAAAACGCTGAAGTACAGGCCCGATTTCCCTGTCCCCTTCGGCTGCATCGAGGATGCCCGCAGCCATTGCCAACGGTTCTGCCCGTGGTACAACCACCAGTCCCATTGCCACTCGGGCATCGCCTACATGAACCCCGACCACCTTACACTTCGGTCAGGCCGGAGCGGTGTACCTGGCACGCACGAAAACTTTGGAGGCCGCCTTCCTCGCCAATCCAAAGCGATTCAAAGGCAAATGCCCCCCGCCAGATATTCTCAAATAATGTGGTCCCGAAACAGCGGATGTTCTCGGTTCCTGTGATTTATGTTCTCGGGCCGCTACAAGTAGACCAAAATTCATGCTATTGTTATTAAAGTTTTTAGCAGCTTTCCTAGATCCATTTACCATGTGAATTCTCAAAGTGCCAAAATATTTTACCTGAAGGAGATAACCAATGAAATGCCCAGTTTGCTCTGCCGACAATCTTGAAGAGAATACAGCCTTTTGTTATCAATGTGGAACAGCTATTAAATTTGTAGATAAAACTCCAAAATATTCACCACAAACTCAAAAAGATTCGGCACAAATTTCAAAAGATTTGTCACAAAATACTGGAAAAGTATATTTTCCATGTATTCCTATTGACAGCAATAATAAGCATTTTTCATATTTTGATATATCCGAGTCTAAAGTACAAAAGAAAGCTCTGCTATATGGAATTATTTTAGGGGTATTAGTTACATTATTGTTGTGTTTTATCACTGATAAAAATAGCATGATTGGATCAATATTCAAGATTAGTCCTACATTGTTCATACCAACTGCCATTTTGATAATTACATTCTGGGGGTTTTTTATATTATGGTATCGCTGGCATAAATTTTTGGCTTGTAAGGATATGTCTGGTAGGCGGTTATTGACTAGGGCATGTGAAGTCTTGGACACCATAAAAAATCCTGATGATGTGATCGTTCAGTTGGGTGATAATGAACGTAAAAGCCCATTGCTTCGTGTTGTTTCCGCAGTGATCGAGCAGTGGATTAAGAATCGGAACTTTAATGAAGCCGATATCGTCATGAATCAGCATTTGCAGGCCAATTTATCTGAAGTCCACTCTGGCTATAACTTAGTACGGACGTTTATCTGGGCACTGCCAGTACTTGGCTTGATTGGAACAGTGTTAGGAATAGCCGATGCGGTAGGTGGATTTTCAAACTTTCTGGGTGGAAATATCGACAAAGTAGAGGTAATAAAAGAGAATTTGATTAAGGTTACCAGTGGGCTGTCATTCTCTTTTATTATCACGTTTTTAGGTTTATTGACTTCTTTGTTATTAATGTTTCCTACAACCTTATTGCAAAACCGAGAGGAAAAATTGTATGCAAGAATACAAGATGACATGGTGGAAGTTTTCTTACCAAAAATGCAAGTCTGCTTGTTATCAACCTCCTCTTCTGTTCCAAATGATGTCGGCTTTGAAGTTTGGCGTAAATCCATTGAAGATGTGACCAAAAAAGTATTGGGTAGCGTTGACCTTACTGTAAATAAGCTTCTCGCCAAACTTGACGATTGGCAGCAAAACCAGAAGGAAACTTTGCTAAACCAAGTCGATTCTGCCGGACATGCGTTAAACGGGGTTGCCAGCGCCGTTGCAGAGGCTATCAGCAAGGAAACTGCGACATGGAACGCGACTTTCTCAACGGCCGTCACAGAGGCTACCGACACTATAGCAGGGACACTTGCACCGGTTTCGGCAAATTCTAAGGACTTGCTTGCTAAGTTTGGACAGGCTTTGGATGCGTCAACCAAACAGTCGGCTCGATTCGATGAACTGGTTAACAGGCAGGAAAAATCCCTGCAAACGGTGGCCGACAGTATTGCATCGCTTGCCAACACCACACAAGAAGCCTTGCAATGCCAGCTTGTGCTGAGAGAAGCATTCAAAGAATTGGCAGGCAAAAATATTGAGCAGCATTTGAGTACGTTGGCCCAAGGAGTCAGTATTCAAGGCCAGACCCTTATAGAGTACACAGAGCTTGTTAAACACCTGACTAGCTCAACGGCGATATTGGTTCAATCCAACGAACGGCTGAACACCGCAGTAGCACAACTGGACGAGGCCGGTCTTGCGCGGACTTTGATGGAATTCCGCGATTCCTTAAATGTACTGGCACCGGTTATGAAAAGTCTGCAAAGACCAATGGTGTGGACGCTCAGTCCTGCGGACGACCAATCATGACCATCGCGTTTAACGGTTATCAACATCAATACGCTTAAGTATAAAGGGGAAAGCAATGACGCATATAAGAAACCAACAGGCGGTGGATCACTTTGACATGTTGCCGTTCATCGCCATCATGATGTGTACATTGGGCGGTCTGCTTCTAGTGGCCATGAGCATGGCCGCGCTTAATTTGGGCCACGCCGGCGAGAAATGGCTAGTGTGCGGCGATCAGAAATCCTGTGACAGCATCACAAAAAAACCGATCCTAGCCGAATGGGACGGCAAGCAAGTGATTTTCCATCAACCCAATGGCAAAGTGTCGGTCACATGGGAGCGTTCCACTTGCACGTTTGACAAAAAAAGCTATGACAGATACATAGACCCTAATTTTTCAGCGAGAATTGATGATTTTAATATCGATAGTGACAGTCAATATGTCCTGATCGCGGTCCGTCCTAGCGGATTTGACACGTTTATGGAATTTAGCGATGAATTTCGCTGCCGGGGTATTGCCGTAGGCTATGAGCCAATCCAGCAAGACCGCAATGTTAAACTAGGCTTAAGTAATTAAGCTTTAGATTGGATAATCTGCCATGAAAATCAAGGCTCGTCGTTCAACAACTCACCAACCGTCACTAGTTCCCATGGCTGACATGTTGAGCAATCTCGTAGGAATCGTTTTGTTTATTTTGATGTTTATTGTGCTGACTTCCAGCGGGGCATCGATGTTCAGATATCTTCCAATGGAAAAAGAATCTTCGGCGAGGCCAATGAACTTTGTTTGCTATGATGACAAAATATTGCCAATTACGGATGATCACCTTAAAGACTACTTTGAAATGAAGTTTAGATTTGCCAATGGAGGCCTTGTGTCAGGACTGACACCTCGTAAAAATGTAGGCGAGAGCGTTTCACAATTAAACGATGACCATTCAAATTTTCGAAAGATGTTATCAAACTCAACGCGCGACAATCAGTTTGTCCATTTCATTGTTTACCCAAATAGCTTAGCTGCTTACCAAGCCGCGAGCAAAATCGCTAGGGAGAATAAATTCAATGTTGGATGGATGCCATGGTCCCTGGAAAATCCCACAATTTGGTTAAGTGGAGGCGAAGGTAATGGACGAAAACCTAGTCCTCAATAGCTGAATGCATTGCGCATTGGCCAATACATTTTTTGTAACCAAGTTGGATCTGCGGCGCAGCGGAAACCTACAAAAATAGTCTGTACCTCAGGGTCACCCATAATAGAAGCAAACCCTAAGCCATTAATTTCACCAAAACCTAGCCAAGAACTGCCACGAACCACAACATAAGATTTTCCATCTATTCCGATGTCTTTCGTATCAGTCCACTCAGCGACGTTGCCAACCAAGTCGAAAACCCCTTCTGGATTGCGGCAGTTTGGATAGCTTCCTATTTTGGCTGTCTTGAAACTGGGTTGGGGCTGATTTGCCGTATTGCAGCGCTCATTCTCGAAAGTGTTGCCCCAAGGATAAAGATTCCCTTTGGTTCCCCTAGCTGCGCGTTCCCATTCGTCTGCCGTGGGGAGTCGTTTGCCGACCCATTTACAATAGGCTAAAGCAGATTCCCATTTAACCCCAACTACTGGTTGTTCAGGCTGGTTGAACTGGGTGTTATTCCAAGTGTCTGACATTGGCTGATACTTGTTATCAGATTTTTCCATAAATTTTGAATACTCTTCATTTGAAACCTCGTATTGATCCAAATAAAATGCCTTGACTCCAACTTCTTCAGGTTTTTCCCTGATTAACTGCCAAATTCCCTTATTATCTTTGATGCCGTGGTTTCTTGCTAAGTTTAATGTATTGGTGTTTTCACTGCCTTTAATAAATTCCCCTGCCGGAATATAAGCCATGCCTTGAGGTGTCTGATGGGTGTTGCTAGGGTTGTCTTGGACACAGCGAAAGCCTAAATCCTCACTTCGGTAATTTGTTTCAGCGCCTTGTTTTAAAAAACAAAGCCCTTTCGTTTCTCCCCATTCGTTTAGAGAAGCACCACGCAGTATTTTGACATCTTTTTCATGCATCCTATCGCTATCGTCGGTCCATTCTTTCACATTGCCAACAAGGTCGTATACCCCTTCTATACTCTTGCCACTGGCATACCGACCAACTTCAACAGGATAATTTGTGGATGTCTCTGCTGTATAGGCGTAGTTTTCGTAAAAAGTGTTTCCCCAAGGATAAAGACGACCATCGGTGTAGCGCGCAGCCCTTTCCCACTCATCCCCGGTTGGCAGCCGACCACCTTTCCATCGACAGTAAGCATTGGCCGATTCCCAATCAACATTCACTACGGGTTGATTGGGTGAATTATACCCATTTATTGTCCAAGACTTAGGTTCATATATCCTATTTGTCTGTTGTTGATAAAAATCTCTGTACTTTGTATTTGTTACTTCATATTGATCAATAAAATACCCAGTAAGCATCTTTTTTTCAGGCTTTTCTTCAAACAAAATATATATATTACGATAATGTGTTAAATACTTTCTTAATATATCGATTAGATAACTCTTTTCCGTGCCTTTTATAAAATTACCTGATGGATAGTAGGCCATGTTCTTTTGGTCTACTAAATAATATGTACCAAAGATAACTAAAATAAATCCAAAAATAAGCCGTAATACAACAACAACCCACCATGGCTGCTCCGGCGGTGGCTGTGGCTGTGGCTGTGGCTGTGTCGGTTGTATAGGAATTAATGAAAATTCCAAATTTAAATCATTAGTTTTATTTCCTTTAATAGATTCCTTCGAGTCCTTCACATTATCGTAACAAATTTCTTTTGTTAAAACTTCATAACCATCTCTAACAAACTCTATAATAAATGTTTGATTAGGCTCTAATTTTAATTCGATTGGGGTTACACCGGTTATTGGGTGTAACCCGCCTCCCGCACGCCTAGCTGGCTTTGCCGGTTTGACACCAGTGATGCCCCATACCAATTTTTCCAGTCCGGGATCGGTCAATCCGTCCCTCAGATCGACCCAGGTAAAGCTTTGGAGAAATAACGGTAATCTTGGTGCGGCGAGGGTGCCGGGAAGCAGGACGGGGATCACCGGCAATTTTCGCTTGACGAACTCGGTTAGACAGGCACGCATTTCTGGGTCTTCCCATGGACCCAGACCACTTTCCCCAATCAATACGACCGCAGCCTGTGTCGTTTGAATGATCGTTTCCAGCGCTTCCTGCCAAGGGTGTCCCGGCACGAGTTGCTCTTCATCCAACCACACCCGCAAGTCATACGACTTTAACGCTTGGGCCAGCTTTCGCACTATTGGCTTGTCTTGGCTGTTGTGGCTGAGGAAAACATGGAATGACTCACTCATGTTGGTTTCCTGTAGCCCTTGCATGAGCGGGCGATGGGTTACACCCCCGGTTATTTCATTAATTCCATTACTATATCTTATGATAACTTTAGCCCTTGTTGGGTTTGAATCAATTTTTAAACTAAAGCAACTTTTTTGTGTTTCGTCAAAATAACCATCAAATATATTATAATCTGAATTTGGTAGAAACACCACTGGCAAAAACCAATCCCTATCTCTCTGATTATAGTTTTGCTTTATAGCTGAACGGGCTATATTTGCCGCCATATGGATAGGTTTGCCCGAAAACAATTCTTCATAAAATGCTTTTGAAAATAGCTCTGCCGCAGAGGCCACAATGTCGTGCGACATGCCAATTGCTGGAATGCCTGTTTTGGCTAAACGCCAAGCCAATCCTATGGAGTTACAGGAATTTAAAACAATGCAGCGCAATGAATCCTTAGAGCCACTAAGCGAATCAATGAATAACTCTTGATCAAAAAAATCACCAGTCCCGTCTCCATGTTCAAGATAAATCCCTGGATTTGAAAATGCATTTGTTCGATTTTCAGGTCCGTGACAAATAAAATGCAATAAATTGAATTTATTTTCTCTTATCTTTCTGCTTAATAATTCCCTAGTTATTTTTTGGTGCATAGTGGATGACAGAACTTCAAGCGAGACTTTATCTCCGTGTTTATTTACAATTGACTTTATTATATTTATTTCCTTCTCTATGTTAATAACTTCATGGATATTCGAATTTGCTGCAACAATAAGCAATTTTAATGGTATGACAATATCTTTGTCTGCTAATAATTTAGTTCCAACGGTAAATGCCAAAGGCGTTTGTGTTTTTTTTATATTTCTTATTCCAAGCCATAAATCATTATCGAAATCATGCATCAACATCCAAGGCAGATCAAAAAGCTTTTGAGCATTATTATCAATGTTTAAAAAAATACTGACACCGCTGCTGTTTAAGTTATTTTCTGATTTGGCAAATGACCTATCGTAAACACTTTTTATTGAATCTTTAAAAAGCTCATTAAAAAGGAAACGTCCAAATTCATCGAAAGTTGTAGTTTCTAATTTATTATCATCTATTTGATCAATATATTTTTTTAACTTAACATCACTCCAATCAATATAAATTTTTGTTGAATTTGAGTACCATACAGCATAACTAGGGGTTACTGTGTATATTTCCCCATCAGCGGAAACAATTTTAAGCTCAATTGTCTCAAAAGTTGGTGTTGCCATATAGATAAATATCCAAATATTATAATTAAATTAGGACTCTTTAGGAATTTGAATGTGGTCGGGTAACAGCCTACCAGCATGCTATTGTTTTTAAAGTGTGCAGCTAGTTACTCCCGTATCACTCTAAAAACAGCTTATTGGTAGGATGGGCAAAGGCCGCTAGGCCGTGCCCATCTTGCGCGGTTTGATGGGCACGGCCTAGCGACCTTTGCCCATCCTACACTTTGTACAATTTTGTAGTGATTAGGGAGTAATCCAGATCGTTTCCATTCAAATTCCAAAAGAACCTGAATTAGATCAACCACCTCAAAAAAACAACATCTAAAAGCAGCCTGAATTTGAGAGATCGAGAATCGTCTGTAGACCTTTCCGGACAATAGGTTAGCAAAATCCCGTGAATCTTTAGAGTCTTTTGTTGATTAGCACCCATCCTTGACTATCTTTCGAACATCCATCAATCAGCAGTTAATGACTAGGCACCCTGCAATAATATCGTGAAGACCTTGTTTCTTTTCTGTGAAAGCGATCATAATGAATCCGAAGCCAAGCAAAATGACTGATAGGAATTTTGAGAAATGTCGACCCGTAGCCCTGCCAAAACTAAGTCGATTGCCTTCTATATCAGTCACCTTTATTCCCAATGCAAGTTTGCCGAGTGTAGCTTGCTTGGAGGAACTCTCAAATACTGTGTAGTAGAGCCAATATAAGACAACTTCAATCACTAAGAGAAAAGGCTTAAGCCCTTCGACCATAGCCTTTGCCGGAGCTTGGGACTCGAATGAACTTGAGCTTAAGAAAACTACAATTTCACCAATGATACCTCCTAGAATAAAAAATCCAGAATTAATGAGTACGGAATCCAAGAGCCATGCGAAAAATCGCTTCCAGAAGCCACCGTATTTGTCCACGACATGGCCACATCTAGTGCAGAACTTCTCAAAATCCGCCAATTTTTTGCCACACTGACTACAGAACATTGTGTTGTCTCCGAATGCTTAGGCCCGCAGTTCGCTCATTTTTAAAATAACTACTATATTCAATGTGTTGTGATGCGTAAAAGTAGTGTTTTTGCCATAAAGCAACAAAATATGTAACCAATAATCAAGTGGTTACAAAAAATGAGCGAACCGAGGGCTTAGGGTCTGTCAAAAAATAAGTTGTACAAATTGACGAAACGAATGCTATTTTTTGCCATGCGTATAAAACTACACGGCTTTGGTCATCGTTCAGCCCACCTAAGCCATGTCGAAACGGCATGTCCTGCCTATTTTTGACGTAATCAGGGGGCAAAGGAAAAGGCGGAGGCTTAAAAAAGTTGTATGCAGTAAGGTGATGAAACACAAACAGCCTACGTCCCGAATCAAGCCCCCCATCGTATCCGACTTTACCGCATCCCTCGCCGCTTTTCCAGCCCCCGATTCCAAATACCCGCCGTCTACCTGCCGACTCTCCCGCTCAGAGCTGCCAGCACATGAGGCCGCTTCAAATTGTAGGCAATGCAGACCAGCGTCCATTCCCCCGTTACGGCTTTCAATCCACGCAACAGGAACTGGCGGAGGCCCATCACCTGTTTGATGATGCCAAACACTGGTTCCACCGTAAATTTTTGCCGTGCATAGATCGCCTTGCCTTCCGCCGTCTTGAGCAGGTGGCGCATCCATATCACCGCACCGGCCGTGGCGGCGGGTGCCTCGCCGGCATCGGCGAAACGGGCATCTGGGCTGGGATGTTGCGCTTCGCGGCTGCAGGCCAATAGCGGAATCACGCCATCCCGCTCGCAAGCGCAGACGTTCGCCTCGCTTCAATACCCTGTGTCCCCCGCCATATGGGTGACTTGCCCAAGTTCCTTAAGACGTATCATCTTATCAGGTTTACGCCGGGGAAGTCAGACAGACTCCTAGGTATTTTTTTCAATCAGAGATTGTGTTAACGTTAATTTTTAGGTAGTTTGTAAACATGAAAACGCTGTAATACCGAAAGCTGGAGCTTCAAATGGTCGGTCTAGACGGTGTATCCTAGACTTTAGTACTTCATCCAAGACCGACCCGGTTTACCACATTTTTGCAAATCGGCTATCCTGCCGATTTGTCCGGCATCCACCCGGGTATGACGGCTTAGCTTTAAATCGACAAGATGTCCACGTCTTCGTCATTGTCGGCGGGCCTAAGGTTGCTGTTGCGCAGCGCCTCCAAATGGGCGAAGTCGAAGACATTGGGGTCGGCCAGATGTGACGGGGCGACGTTTTTCAACGCGCCAAAGATGGTGTCGGCCCGCCCTGGAAAGTGTTTGTCCCATTCCGCCAGCATCGCTTTCATGGCCTGGCGCTGGAGGTTTTCCTGCGAGCCGCAGAGGTCGCAGGGGATCAGCGGAAAATCGCGCAGGCGGGCATATTCGGTGATGTCTTTTTCTTTGCAATAAGCCAGCGGGCGAATCACTATATGCTGGCTATTATCGCTCAACAGTTTGGGGGGCATGGCCTTGAGGGTTCCGCCATGGAACAAGTTCAAGAAGAAGGTTTCCAGAATGTCGTCCCGGTGGTGGCCTAAGGCGATCTTGCTGACGCCGTTCTCGCTGGCGTAGCGGTAAAGCGCCCCACGCCTCAATCTGGAGCACAAGCCGCAGGTGGTTTGGCCCTCGGGCACTACGCGTTTGACCACGCTGTAGGTGTCCTGCTCAATGATATGGTAAGGGATGCCGCGTTCTTCGAGGTATTGCGGCAAAACATGCGAGGGAAACCCAGGCTGCTTTTGGTCCAGGTTGACGGCGACGATATCGAAACTGACCGGTGCGTTGAGTTTCAGGCTCGACAGAATATCCAGCAGGGCAAAGGAATCCTTGCCGCCGGACAGGCAGACCATCACTTTGTCACCGTCCGCTATCATGCGGTAGTCGGCGATGGCCTCACCGACTAGCCGCCGCAAACGCTTTTTCAGCTTATTGAATTCAAAGCGCTGCTTTTCGTTCAGGGCCAGGGCTGCGGACTGTTTATCCGTCATGCCGCTGGAAGATCAAGGTGGCGTTGGTGCCGCCGAAGCCAAAGCTGTTTGACATCACCGTGTCCAAGCGGGCATTGTCGATGCGTTCAAGCACGACCGGAACCCCTTCCGCGCCGGGGTCGAGTTGGGTGATGTTGGCCGATGCGCTAATAAAGTTTCCTTGCATCATTAACAGCGAATAGATTGCCTCGTGTACCCCCGCCGCGCCCAAGGCATGGCCTGATAGCGATTTGGTGGATGCAAGCGGCGGGACTGTGTCGCCGAAGACCTCTTTCACCGCTTGCAGTTCTTTGATGTCGCCTATGGGGGTGCTGGTGCCGTGGGCATTGATGTAGTCAATCGGGGCATGGACGGTGGACATGGCCTGTCTAATGCAGCGCACCGCACCCTCCCCTGAGGGTTGCACCATGTCATACCCGTCCGAGGTTGCGCCATACCCTACCAGTTCGCCATAGATTTTCGCCCCCCTGGCTTTGGCATGTTCGAATTCTTCCAACACTAACACGCCACCCCCGCCGGAGATTACAAAACCGTCCCTGGTCACATCGTAAGGACGGGAGGCGGTGGTAGGTTTGTCATTATATTTTGAGGAAAGGGCACCCATGGCATCGAATAGCACTGTCATCGTCCAGTGCAGTTCCTCGCCACCACCTGCAAACACTATATCCTGCTTGCCGAGTTGTATTTGTTCCGCACCGTTGCCGATGCAATGCGCACTAGTCGCACAGGCGGAACTGATGGAATAGTTGATCCCCTTTATTTTGAACGGTGTGGCCAAACAGGCGGAGTTGGTGTTGCTCATGGTGCGCGGCACCATGTAAGGCCCCACTTTCTTCACCCCCCTTTCCCGGAAAATGTCCGTGGCCAACAGCAAGTTGGCCGTGGATGGCCCGCCTGAGCCCATGATCAGCCCAGTGCGTGGATTGGACACTTGCTTTTCCTCCAAGCCGGAATCCGCGATGGCCTCGCGCATGGCCACATAGTTAAACGCCGCGCCATCACCCATGAAGCGGCGGATTTTCCGGTCGATGATTTCATCAAGGTTCAATTCAATCGGGCCATAGACTTGGCTACGAAAATTGATGTCGTGGTATTCCTGGGAGAAACGGATACCCGAACGCCCTGCAAAAAGGGATTCTTTCACTTCAGCCTGGTTGTTGCCGAGGCTGGATACAATGCCAATGCCTGTTATTACTACTCGTTTCATACCTTTTGACTCCCTCAGAAATCGTCTGTGGAAGTGAATAAACCGACCCTGAGGTCGTTGGCTTCGTATATTACTTTGCCATCGCACTCCATTTCGGCATCGGCAATGCCCATGACCAGCTTGCGCATGATCACCCGTTTGAGGTTGATGCGATAGGTAACCAACTTGCTCTGAGGCAGCACCTGGCCGCGAAATTTGACTTCACCCACACCTAGGGCGCGGCCTCGCCCCGGTCCACCCATCCAGCCCAAATAAAAGCCCACCATTTGCCACATGGCATCCAATCCCAGACACCCTGGCATTACGGGATCGTTTTGGAAATGGCAACCGAAGAACCACAAATCCGGGCTTACGTCCAGTTCGGCGACGATGATGCCTTTGTCGTGGCTTCCTCCTTGTGCGCTGATATGGGTAATGCGGTCGAACATCAGCATGGGCGGGAGGGGTAACTCCGCATTGCCGGGACCGAACAACTCGCCTCGACCGCATTGGAGCAATTCCTCCAAAGTGTAACTGTGCTGCTGCGTATGCATTGTTATAGTTGTTCCTAAGACAATCCGTCTCGAAAAAGGGTCGTATTATCGCTCAGTTAAAAAATAAATTCAGCAGTCGTTTGAAAAAAAAACGGCTCTTTGTGAATTTGCCGGGTAAACGGATAGCATTTTGCCAAAAAATCCGTATTTAGTCGCATACTCCGACGGAGAGCGAACGCTCAGCTTTGTCGTCAGGCTTGGATTGCGGGGCCACATCAGGCAAAAATGTTGCGATGCGGCGCAATGGTTGTCCTAAACGCAGTTGATAGTACACCGCATAAGATGTCACGGCGGCAACATACTGGCGGGTCTCGCTAATCGGGATGGTTTCCACCCAAATGTCCGCCGGCAGTGCATGGCCTGCCGGAATCCAATGTTCGACACGGTTGGGACCGGCGTTATAGGCCGCAGCAGCCAGGGCGAAGTGATTGCCAAACTTTTCCAGCAGTGTATTAAAATAGGTAATGCCATAGTGCAAATTCCGTTCGGGTTCCAGTAAGGCATTCCCCGAGGGAGGCGATTCATGCAAGCGCCTTGCCATCAACTCAGCCGTGGACGGCATTAGTTGCATCAGCCCTTTTGCCCCGACCGGGGAGCCTGCACTGGGGTCGAAGGCGCTTTCCCGGCGGACCAATGCATAAATCATTGCCGGGTCGGCATCCAGGGACTGTGCGGACTTAAGCACCAATGAATTGGACCCTAGCGGAAACCGCAAAGCCAGATCATCCCAGTAGCCGGCTTGTGCCGCAGCATTGATGGCGAGATTGTCCTGTCCCCAAAGCTGGGCCAACTTCGCGGCGGCAAGCAGTTCATTCGGCGGAAGCAACTTGATGGCATAAAACCATTCGCTGCGCGCATCGCTGTCGCGATTCAGCGCGAGAAACTCGCGGACCGCCAAAAAAGGAGGTGTTGCGGCTAGGCGTTCCAATATCGCACCATCAAGCTGCGCGGGTTTTGCGGCAATGGCATACTCCATACCGATGCGGTCGGCAGCATTGAAGCCGTAAAAGTCTCGTTCTTTGGCGGCCAAGTGATAAATTTTCGTGGCCGTTTGGGTGTCGCCCAAGATTTCCAGGGCGCGGGCTTTCCAATAGAGCCACTGGGCGTGCATTTTTTCCCCTGCTGGCAACAAGTCGATGGCTTTTAGTGTTCCAGGCCAGTCCCCGCGCGACAGCGCGGCGCGCACCCGCCATCCGCGAATCTGGGCATCGGCGTTGCCATTGGGAAGTTCCAGGAGGTACGCGCCAGCCTGTCTAAAGCGCTGGCCCGCCAATGCCAAGGCGGTGCGCCGGTCCATGCGTGCGGTTTCCTCCGCTGTGATGGTGAAGCGGTCTTTGTGCAGCAACCAGGCAGTTTGCGCCAACAAGGGGTCATCGGTGGCCAGACGGTCTATGGCATAGGCAAAAATAGGGCCGGAGACGGGGTCTTGGGGGTTCAAGGCGGAACAATTCAAGACTAGCCGTGGGGTGTTATGCACTTGCCGCCATAAGTCGGCTTGGGCGAGCAAGTTCGGGGGCAGCAGGGTCCGCAAGTTGTCGGCTAGCGTCAGGTTGCCTTTTTGCAATGCCAGGGCAAAGCGTTTCCAGACATGCTCGGTGGTAAAGCTTGGGCTGGCCTGCCAAAGGCTGAACAACCGCTCGCAGCTATCCGGTAGCGCATTGCCTGTGGGCCAAAGCTTTTCAGCGCCGTTAAATGCATCACTTTTGCGGTTAGTATTGGCTAGGGCCAAGTAGTAGTTGCATTGCAGGTTGATGTTTTCGGTTTCCCGGTAATTTTGCGCGTATCGGGTCCATTCGCCTTGCGTCGCCAGTCGCTCTAGCCAGCGCTGGCGTAGTAGAATGGCCTGTCTAGTTTCCGCGTATCGGTTGAGAAAATACTCAACTGAAGTGGTGTCGTCCAACCCCAGCAGCAGTTTCTGATATAGCAAGTAAGGAAATAACGGATAGGCTCCAAGCTCTGCCATGAGTCGTTCGGCCTCCCTTGGTTGGCCTTGTTTGATCGCTTGCTCGGCCCGCAAAAAGAGCGGCCTTTGCTGTTCCACGGGGACGTTAGCAGAGGCTGTGGCCTGTGCCAGTAGCAGATGACTAAGCAGCGCTAAATAGGCAAATGGAAAAAGTCTGGGCATATGGAAGTAAGGGTAGCATCCCCTGCATTGTGGTATTAAGGCTATAGTCTCATGGTACCCTATAGCTGCGTTTTAGGCATCTGCTAATGAATCCAGCAAAATAATCGTCCACGAAAAGCACGAAATAATTGTTAACTATTGAAAACGCAGTATCGACCCAGATGAAACCTGTCACTAGCTCCCTAAAAATTCGCCGCAGTGTCAAGGCTAAACGCTTGCGTTTGGCAGTGAAGCCAGGTCTGATAGAGTTGGTTATTCCTTGTGAAACCGGCGAGGCCCAGGCAATGGCATTTTTGGATAAACACAGGGCTTGGGCCGAAGGTAAACTGCTGGAGCTGAACGATCGGGCCAGCCGAATCCCATCAGTTCGCAGCTTCGCTTCAAGCGCAACTTTGCCTTGGCGGGGACGGGAAATCCCCTTGCTTATCCGCGAGGAACAGGGCCTTAAAATACGCGTATCCGTTGGTGAAGCCGTGCATATCGCACTGCCGCAAGGGTTGGGCGATAGCCGCGACGAAGTGGCTCTGCGAGCGTTTTATGCTTGGGTGCGGCGGTGGTTGCGCACTCATGTCGCCCTGCTAGCCGAACGCTATGCTTTGAGAACCTCCCTGCGTCCACGGGAGATACGCATTAAGCGCATGAAGACTCGATGGGGTAGCTGCGGGCCAAGCAACGACATCAATATCAACTGGCTGCTTGCCCTCGCCCCGGAGTCAGTTTTGGAGTATGTAGTCGTCCATGAACTATGCCATATAGCGGAACGCAACCATTCCCCCGCGTTCTGGTCTCTGCTGGCCCGGCATCTGCCAAACTACGCCGAGGAACGGCGCTGGTTAAAAACGCATGGAACGGAATTGATGGCGCGGTTTCACTTATAAATCTGATGTGATAGGGCGCTGCGGCAGTAAAGCAACATTGAACTCCCTCGCCCTCCGGGAGAGGGTTGGGGTGAGGGCAAATAGAATGTAGCTTTTACTGCGGCGGATTGCGTGGCTGATTCTACAAATCCCCCTTTTCCAAAGGGGGAGGCAAAGGCACTGCGTAACTCAGTTCTTCACTGATGTTACGCAGTCATCGCTAGAGGATGGCAACTTGTGGAGTGCGGCGACTCGTCGCCGCTGGACGCAGAAGGCGGCGACGAGTCGCCGCACTCCACAACATCCGGGCTACAGCCTACACGGTTGCGTAACATCAGTTCTTCAGGTAAATATCCGTGATCGAACCCTCAATCATTTCCGCCGCAAACGCGAAGGTTTCCGACAGGGTAGGGTGGGGGTGGATGGTCAGTGCAACGTCTTCCGCATCCGCGCCCATTTCCAAGGCCAGCACCGCCTCGGCGATGAGTTCGCCGGCATTCGGGCCGACCATACCGGCCCCGAGGATGCGCTTGGTCTCCTTGTCTACCAATAGCTTGGTCAAGCCTTCGCGACGGCCTATGCCCAAGGCGCGGCCACTGGCGGCCCAAGGGAAGCTGGCTTTTTCGTAAGCGATGCCTTGCGCCTTGGCGGTGGTTTCGGTCAGGCCCATCCAAGCCAGTTCCGGGTCGGTGTAGGCGACCGAGGGGATGGTCAGGGCTTGGAACGCGGCATGGTGGCCTGCGATGACTTCCGCCGCGACCTTGGCTTCGTGGGTGGCTTTGTGCGCCAGCATGGGGTTGCCGACGATATCGCCGATAGCGTAAATATGCGGGATATTGGTGCGTTGGCGGTCGTCCACCGGGATGAAGCCGGCCTCGTTCACGACTACGCCGGCGGCTTCCGCGCCTATCAGCTTGCCGTTGGGCCTGCGGCCCACCGCCACCAGCACCCGGTCGAAAATATCGGACTCCGGTGCGCCTTCGCCTTCAAAATAGACTTTCAAGCCCTCGTCCAGAGGCTCGATCTTCGTTACTTTGGTCTTCAGGAATATCTTTTCGTATTGCTTGGCGATACGCTGGTGCAGCGGCTTGACCAAATCCGCGTCGCAACCGGGGATGAGTTGGTCCATCAGTTCGACGACGGTGATTTTCGAGCCTAGCGCATGGTAGACATTTGCCATTTCCAGCCCGATGATGCCTCCGCCGACAATCAGCAGCCGGTTCGGAATGTCGGCCAGTGCCAATGCGCCGGTCGAGTCAATCAGGCGCGGGTCGTCGTTAGGGAAGACGGGGATTTTCGTCGGCTGGGAACCGGCAGCAATGATGGCATTGTCGAAACGGACCGTTTGCACACCCTGCGCCGTAGTGATGCTTAACGTTTTGTCGGAGGTGAAACGGCCTTCCCCGGTCACTACCGTGACTTGGCGTTGTTTGGCGAGGCCGCTTAAGCCTGTGGTCAGCGTTTTGACCACCCGGTTGTTTTTCCAATCGCGTATCTTGTCCAAATTCAGTTCCGGTTTGCCGAAGCTGACGCCAAAAGATTCCACTTCCTCCACACTATGGATGACATGGGCCAGATGCAGCAGCGCCTTAGACGGAATACAGCCGACATTGAGGCAGACACCGCCCAATACTGGGTAACGTTCCACCAGCACGACTTTTTTGCCCAAATCGGCTGCCCGGAAGGCTGCCGTGTAGCCGCCGGGGCCGCCGCCTAGGACGAGGACTTCGGCATGGAGTTCGGAAGAAGAAGGGTCTTGGGTAGCAGTCATGGGGTGGCCTTATGATCGTTGCAAATAGTGGGATTGTTGCAATCCTAGCCGCACATGGCAAGCCTGTTGACGGTGAATATTGCTAAAATAGTGCGTATCAGTCGTCCGGGTGCGATTAAAACTGCTGCACAAGAATTTAAAATCACGCCGGGAATGCAAGGCTTGCCTTGTCTGTGAATGCCCTCGCAAGGCAGGCCTTGCACTCCAGCATCACTCTGAACCTGCCTGCTTCGCCAAATGCTCTTCCACCTTGCCGTCCACCGCGACGAAGACAGCACTGGCCAAACCACGGAAGATGCCGTGTTCAACCACACCCGGCGTATCGTTGAGGAAGGCGTTAAGCGCTGCTGTTTCTAGGGCCGGATCGAAGACCATATCCAGCACTAGGCTGCCATAGGATGTAACCACCAGTCCGTCTTTGTTGGCGGTTTGGCGCAGGTCTCCGCCGCCACCTATCTCCTCTAGCCTACGTTTGACCAAGCCCCAAGCGAAGGGCATAACTTCCACCGGAATAGGGAAACGCGCACCGATGCGGTCTACGAGTTTACTGGGGTCGGCAAGCACCAGAAATTGGTCGCTGACTCTAGCCAACAATTTTTCCCTGACCAGATCATAGCCACGGCCTTTTAACAGTGTCAGATCCGGGCTAACCTCATCGGCGCCATCAACATAGAGGTCGAGCCGGGAGAGATGCTCCAAGGCCACCAGCGGCAGGCCGAGTGCCTGCGCTTTCCGTGTGCTGACCACCGAACTTGCCACCGCTGTCACTTGCAAGCCTTCTTCCACGCGGCGGCGGGCCAGTTCTTGGATAAAATAATTGGCGGTTGAGCCAGTGCCCAAACCCACTAGCATCCCGTCGTGGACTCGCTTGGCGGCATGTACAGCGACAAGTTCTTTTTCGTTCATGGTGTGTGCTCCGAGGATGGATTTGATTAACTGATGTTACGCAACCGTGTAGGCTGTAGCCCGGATGTTGTGGAGTGCGGCGACTCGTCGCCGCCTTTTGCGTCCAGCGGCGACGAGTCGCCGCACTCCACAAGTTGCCATCCTCTAGCGATGACTGCGTAACGTCA
>CAIZPP010000096.1 GCA_903934875.1 uncultured Methylococcaceae bacterium | reverse complement strand
CCCGCCTCACAGCGACGCAGTTACCTTCGGCTACGGGGTTTATGGCTTGCCCCGATACGGACTCTCACCGTACTATGTGTACGCCATCACGGGCGCACGGAGTGCGGCGACACGTCGCCGCCTTTTGCGTCCAGCGGCGACGAGTCGCCGCACTCCACAAGTTGCCATCCTCTAGCGATGACTACGTAACATCAGTGAATAAAATACAGTTTTGGTGAATAGTTCACAGAATACGCGCCAAGACCAGTGCTAATATTTCGTTCGATGGTTTCTGGTGCAGAGCATCTGCCCTTGAGAAGGGCGGAGAGGCTGCTAGCAGAGCCGAAAGCCATGCACATTTTATTAACTGATGTTACGCACAGGCCCCTGTGCTGTTATCTGCAAAGGATTGCCGATGTGCGAAGATTCGTTTTGGAGTGTCAAGGCTTGCCTTGACAGGCAAAGCGAGCTTTGCCACTCCAATGCGTAACATCAGTTATTAACTAACACACAACAACAGAGGAAGAAATTCATGTCTCACTATGCTTATTCAGTTGCGGCTGTATCATGGACCCCTGGCTCCCATCTGCGTATTTACACGAGCGATGGCAGCAAGGTGACTGAAAAATGTTGGGATGGCAGTTGGTATGTTGGTGCCCTCGCCGTGGATGGTCAGAAGGTCGGCGCTACCTCTTGGGTGGATAGCACTGGTCAAATCCATATCCGCGTGTATGTCAGCAACCTTGGCAAAATAACCGAACAATGCTGGGATAAAGACCATTGGTATGTCGGCGCACTCGCCGCTGATGGCGAATCAGCTAGTGCCACATCATGGCAAGAGGGCGGTTCACTCCGTATCCGCGTTTATGTGACGCAGTACAGCGGTCAAGTCCAAGAACATTGCTGGGATGGTGCCGGCCCTTGGTATATTGGGGCGTATCCGGGAGCCTAAGCCCGCTGTTGAATTAGGCTTATGACTAGGACCGGCTGGGTTTTATAAACCGAGCCGGTCTTTGTTTTAATTGATGTCCATATATTCGACGTCGAATAAATCCGAATAGCCATGCCCGATAGCGCCTTGTCGCCCATAGCCAACAGTCTTTGTTCTGTTCCTTACACAGAACTCATGCCAATAGCCATTAATTTCAATCATATAAATAATGGCCCGCCGCTTGCTTAAGCTTCTGTCAAACGTCAACGCCTGGCAGGAACCCGCATGAAAACGAACAAACAAATTGCCGAAATTTTGGATGAACCGGCTTGTGAGCATAACAAGAAGTCCAAGTCCGGCTGCGCCAAGCCCGCCCCCGGCGCCAGCGCCGGTGGCTGCGCTTTCGACGGGGCGCAGATTGCCTTGCTGCCCATCGTCGATGTGGCGCATATCGTCCACGGGCCCATCGCCTGCGCGGGCAGTTCCTGGGACAACCGTGGCACCCGCTCCTCCGGCCCGACACTCTATAGGATGGGCATGACCACCGACCTCACCGAGCAGGACATCGTCATGGGCCGCTCGGAAAAACGCCTGTTCCATTCAATCAAGCAGGCGGTGGAGACTTATGCCCCGCCCGCCGTGTTCATCTACAACACCTGTGTCCCGGCCTTGGTCGGTGACGATATCGAATCGGTCTGCAAAGCCGCCACCGAACGCTTTGGTGTGCCGGTGGTGCCGATTGACTCGGCGGGCTTCTACGGCACCAAGAACATGGGCAACCGCATTGCCGGCGATGCGATGGTGAAATATGTGGTCGGCACCCGCGACCCTGACCCGCTGCCGGAATCAGTGCACAGGCCCGGCATCACCGTCCATGATGTGAACCTGATCGGCGAATACAATATTGCCGGCGAGTTCTGGCATGTGCTGCCTTTGCTCGACGAGCTGGGCTTGCGGGTGCTGTGCACCCTGTCCGGCGATGCCCGCTTCCGCGAGGTGCAAACCATGCACAAGGCCGAGGTGAACATGATGGTGTGCTCGAAAGCCATGCTGAATGTCGCACGCAAGCTGGAAAGCAAGTTTGGCACGCCTTGGTTCGAAGGCAGTTTTTATGGCATCAGCGACACCAGCCAGGCCTTGCGCGATTTCGCCAGGCTGATCGGCGATGCCGATTTGACTGCCCGCACCGAGGCGGTGATCGCCCGCGAGGAGGCGCGGGTGCTGGCGGATTTGGAACCCTGGAAGGAACGGCTTAACGGCAAGCGGGTGCTGCTCAACACCGGCGGCGTGAAAAGCTGGTCGGTGGTGTCGGCTTTGCAGGATTTGGGCATGGTCGTGGTCGCCACCGGCACGAAGAAATCCACCGAGGAGGACAAAGCCCGCATCCGCGAACTGATGGGCGAGGAGGCGTTGATGCTGGACGATGTCAGCCCGAAGAAATTGTTGCAAGTGGTCAAGGATTACCGTTGCGACATCCTCATCGCCGGCGGGCGCAACCTGTACACGGCGCTGAAGGCCAGGCTGGCCTTTCTGGACATCAACCAGGAGCGGGAGTTCGGCTATGCCGGTTACGGCGGCATGTTGGAGCTGGTCCGCCAACTGGCCCTCACCATCGAAAGCCCGGTGTGGGATGCCGTGCGCACACCCGCGCCTTGGCGGTCCGCAGGCACGGCTTAAGCACAGCAGCAGACTAACTCGGTTTTTGAAACCGAGTCGGTCTGGCAGGTTTGTAAGGTTTGCGACAATCGCGCAGAGTCAAATGCAGTATCTGCCACAATTTGCCATTAGAATCGGGCTTTCCTAAGTCCTGATTTGTCTGGAATCTTCCTATGCATCGGCCCGTATGGATTATTGGCCCAGAATTTGTATGGATGTTCACATAGCGTAAATACCCCACTACCGATTGCGGGTGGCAATAAACGGTTATTCGATGAATGTTTGGGCGCTCCATAAAAACAACGCCCTCCGGCGGTTATTGCATGTCTTGCTGGATCGTTTCGGCCCCGATGTTTTTGCGCTTAGCAAGCGATGGGAAAATGACGAGAATGCCGTCGGCCTATGCCAACCGGGCGAAGAATATGTTCTCGCCTACCTGTTCACCTATGGGCAGGAAAAGGGGCGATATGGTTTGCACTTGGAATATCCAGATGTGAATGGCCTAGGCGCCGCGACCGAAATGATTGAGAACATAGAATTAGACCAGCTTATTGAACTGGTGCAAGCGCATTTCAATATCGAGTAGCGGTATCCGGGTTATTGCAAAATAACCTATGAATTTTAAGTTTGTTTTTCTGACGAGGATAATGATATGGGTAAAATTGGCATTTTTTTTGGCTCCGACACAGGCAACACCCGGCGTGTGGCGAAAAGCATACACAAAAAACTGGGTGATGATGCGGATGCGCCTGTCAATGTACAGAAAGCCACAGTCGAAGATCTGCTCAAGTATGATGCGTTGATACTTGGGACGCCGACGTTGGGAGACGGCGAACTGCCCGGCATCGCATCAGGGGGCCAAACCGAGAGCTGGGCTGAATTCTTGCCAAAGTTGGAAGGCGCGGACCTGTCGGGAAAGGTGGTGGCCTTGTTTGGATTGGGCGACCAGGAAGGCTATGGGCATGAATTTGTCGATGCCTTGATTTTCATCTATAACCAGGTCATCGAAGGCGGCGCGAAAGTCGTGGGCGCGTGGCCCACCGAGGGCTATAGCTTCGAGGCTTCCAAAGCGGTGGTCGGAGACGATTTCGTCGGCCTGGTCATCGACCATGACAACCAAAAGGATTTGACTGAAGAACGCATCGACGAATGGCTGGAGATTGTAAAGCCCGAGTTGTTAGCCGCTTGATTCTGCGGCTGACTTTTTTGTAAACGGTCCCCCTGCGCCAGATTCTTGCGTCGGGGCCGAAATTTAATCATGAGATAAAACTATTATGAGTGTTGCAGCCATTAAAGCTTTTTCTGAAGAAGCAAGAAAAACCCCAGAGGTCGGGGAGAAACTATTGGCCTGTGTGAAAATCAAGGAAGTCCTTGCCTTGGCCAAAGAGCTTGGTTTCGAGTTTATAGAGGATGAGTTGTACCCGCCCAATGAACCGCAATTCACCGTCGAGCAGCTTTCCGAAAAGATAGGAAAAGCGCTATTGCGGGCTTGATACGATACGGGGCGTAGCGGAAGTAGAGCGACTGCCGATAACCCCCATCCCCGGCCATGTCAATTTTAGAGGAAGGGGGTGTCGCTTTACTTCTGGCCTTTGTCGTTATCGCCCGACAGTGTGCGGGCTTGCATTCTGACTTGTAAAATCTGAAGCTAATGATATTATTGAATATAATTTGTTGGCATGGTATATGCTATAAATACTATCATGAGATTAACCTAGTCAGAGGAAAACATGATGAATACTGACATCGACATTGTAACTATTACACGGGTATTGGCGGATGGTTCCCATATCTCGCTAGGGGACAGTTCGTCGACCATAGAACAAATTGTCGCAGTATTGGATGCCATGACCGAGGGCAAGGAAATCATTGATGATATCTTCACCCATAGGACGGTCACTGTCCTCGATGGGATATTGCAGGCATTGCCTAAACCCCGTCCCACAAGCAAAATACCCGGCAAAAATACCAGCCAGAATGAGATCAATTTATCGAATCGGTATCTGGTTTTCTAAGCGGGATCGTTTCAGCCAACGGAACCGTAGCCGCCAGATCCGTCGCCTCCCCAATTGATTCTTGGAACCAAGCGAACAGGACGGGGTCGCCTTGGCTTAACGCCTCTTCAAAATAGGCCACGGAAAGGCTGCAAGGCGTAACCGGCCCGTAGTAGTCCGCCTGCTTGCCTATGGGTATGAGCGCAAAATAAAACAGGCGCTGCAGTAGCCGTGCGAGAGGTTTTTCCAGGGCCATGTACCAATAGCGGATGCCTTGCCGTTTGCTATGCTGGTACATTTGCCTCAGCAGCCCTAGCAGAATCACCGGTTGAAGCTTGCGCCGGTCGCTGTCTTCCCTTTTCTCCTTACGCCGGTCATAGATATCCTGGGCGGTGGGGTTATCTGCCACCAATTGCGAGGCCACACCGAACACAGTGTCGTTGGCGCGCCGCCGGTAAAGTTTGCTGATGACTAGGCGGGAAATCTCCGCGCATTCATGATGCGGCAGTTTCATCCTGTCGGGGAAAAGCTGTGTGCAATGTTGTTGGAAAGGGAAGCGATTGTCGGCTGGGGGGCTGACTAGGCGGAGCGATCCGACGAGGACACGGCTTAAGTTGTGGGCGATAATATGGGTCGCATAGGCATCGTACTCGTCCTTTTCCAGTCCGTCAGGATAGTTTTCGGCGGGCAGGAACAGCCGCTCAAGACAATAGACTTGGTAGCGGAGGGCGAAAACCTGTGCCTCATTGTCGGGTTCAGTATTGGCGGAAAAAGCCCCGAAGGAAAAATAAGGGCTGGTTAGGGAATCTTGCATGGCCGCATCTTCTGTCATATTGCCCATACTGATGGCGTCGCCTGCTAATCAATCTGTTAATAAACGCCAAACACACCATATTAGGCATTTGGCACACCCAATTATGAGGCATAGTAGGTGAACTTACGTTCATAATCCAAACCCATGCCAAACGGGAAGCCTCCGTAGGGCCATAGCAGCAGGCTTTCCGGTTGCACGGACGCTGGAATGGAGCGCCGTATGGCTTGCTCCAGCGGCGCGTCCGGTATGCCGGTACTGTTGAGTTGGATATGCATCTCGCAACGGCCCGCGGTGAATACAAGCCGGAAGGCTCCGGTGAGGTGTTCGGCGGCTTTCCTGTCGGCGTAGAGCGCATCTTTGTAGAGGCCCGCGTGCGAGCCATTTGGCAAATGCTCCCGCACCCTGCCTTTTAAGGCCAGCAGGGATGGCGGCAGGCCGTCGGGGATGGCAATGCCGTGCCGCTGCGCCGCACAGGCCACGGCAGCGCGGTCGAGCAGGCGGATGGCATCGCCGGTTTGGTAGCGCAGCAAGGGGATGGTGAGTCCGGTGTCCAGCATGGAGACGGTCATTTGGCCGTAACCGTCGGCATCCGGCTCGATGGACTCGACAAAAATGCGTTGCGGATTGAAGCTGTACAACATCGGCAGGACCATGCGTTGCGGGTCGATGCCAAACAAATCGTGCGCAAAGCCGGGATTATTGAACGCGGCGCGGCGCACTGCGATGGCCGCCGGCGTTTCATAGCAAAGGTGCAGGCCCAGTTCGGCCACGCCCAGGCTTGCCATGACCCGCTGCTCCTCACCGGCCAGGCCCAGGCGTCCGGCGATGAAACCGCGGTAATGTTCGCCGAAAACCTCCTCCCCTATGATGGCGTTGACCCTGTACTGGCGCCAGTCCAAAGACTTTTCCACCGCATAGTCGGTGAGCTTTTTCAAGAACAGCGGGTCGCCCACCAAGATGATCTGGCCGTAGTATTTCCCGAACGCCCGCAGCAACGCAACCACCATGTCTTCCCGCACACTGGTATTGGCGACGGCCATGCATTGCGATGAAAAAAAAACGCCCATTGGCAGGCTGTTGATAGCCAGGGTTCTTCGCGTTTGAATCAGGAACGCTTCGTCCATCGCCTGGTCGATGAAATACTCGTTCAGCGCGACTTGCTTTCTGTCAGTCAGTCCGAAGGAAAACTTTCCGTCTCCCCCGTGCCCCGAACTGGTGAGCACTTGCGCCAAGTCGCCCGGCTCCCCCCCGGCGCACAGCCGGTCAATGGGGAAGCGGTCAAACGTGTTGGCTCTTCCCAGCAGGGGACAAAGGCGGGTGAACGATTCCAGATCAACCACCAAGTCGGTGCGCACCCCCTGTTCCCGGCAAAGTTCGCGGTAGGCCGGCACTGATTTCGCCGCCCGGCGAAAGGCCAGCAATAATTGGCTCTGGATTTCCTGCGGCGAGGCATTCATCAAAGGCTGGACCCTGTTACAGCGTTCTGAACATCAAATCGAGCTATTGTATTATAACCCTATCCACCATGGCCACGCAAATGGCTCATTTCCTATCCAGAAAATACCGCTTCCGCTCCTGCCCCTTGGCGGCATCCCAGACACGCGCCCCCATGTCCCGCCCCTCTTCTCCCAAGCTTTCGCGCAAAGCAGTCACTTGGAGTGAAGCCCCTCAATAAACGGCTGCTTTGTCGTGTTTGTTACATTTTAGATACCAGACTACCCCCCTTACCCCACTGGGTTTAAGTGTGTCTAGCCATATAGTGCATTTACCATTAGGCACTGATACCCGGTCAAATCCATGCCTAGCCTAGCAGAAGATGGAGTTTTATCCCGCTATTTCCGGGCAGTCGGGCGGTTGCTGGGTTTTATCACTAGGCCACCGCCGCAAGTATCCGATCTGAAACCCGACAATATTGGCAAGCGGTTTTGGCTTCAGTTTTGCTTATATGTAACAAAACGATCCGGGGCTGCCCCGGTTGGCGATAGCGGATTGACATGATGAGGAGTGACGAATAATGCGATTGGGCATGATAGGCTTAGGCCGTATGGGTGGCAATATGGTGCGGCGCTTGCTGCGCGGCGGGCACGAATGCGTGGCATTCGACCAAAACCCGCAAATGGCGCAAGCACTTGCCGCCGAGGGTGCTTGGGCGGCAGACTCGCTGCAAGAGCTGGTCGGACAGTTGCAAACCCCACGGGTCATTTGGCTGATGTTGCCGGCGGCGATTGTGGACGGTGCCGTGGAACAATTGCAAAGCCTGCTGGCCCCAGGCGATATCATCATCGACGGCGGCAACACGCACTATGTGAATGACATCCGCCGGGCGCAGGCGCTCGCGGAGCAAGGCTTGCGTTATGTCGATGTCGGAACCAGCGGCGGCGTATGGGGCTTGGACCGGGGTTATTGCCTGATGATCGGCGGCGCGGCGGAGACGGTTGCCTATCTGGAGCCGATTTTCCGCTCCCTGGCACCGGGCAGCGGTTCGACTCCTGCCACACCCGCCCGCCAGAGCGGAACCCAGGCCGAATTGGGCTACTTGCATTGCGGGCCGGCCGGGGCCGGCCATTTCGTCAAAATGGTCCACAACGGCATCGAATACGGCATGATGGCCGCTTATGCCGAAGGTTTCAACATCCTGCGCCGGGCCAATGTCGGCACGGTTGCAAAGGCCGCCAATGCCGAGACTGCGCCGCTGGAGCATCCCGAGCACTACCAATACGATTTCGAGCTGGCCGATATCGCCGAAGTATGGCGGCGCGGCAGCGTCATCTCCTCCTGGTTGCTGGACCTGACCGCCAACGCCCTGGCCAAAACCCCCGACTTGGAAAATTACAGCGGGGCGGTTGCCGACTCCGGCGAAGGCCGCTGGACCGTCGCCGCCGCCATAGACGAAGGCACGCCCGCGCCGGTGTTGACTGCCGCCTTGTTCCAGCGTTTCAGTTCCAGGGGCGAGGACGGCTTCGCCTGCAAAATAGTCTCGGCGATGCGCCGCGAATTTGGCGGGCATTGATGAACGCCAGCAGCGCATCCATCACCGATATTCCCCGTGCGCCGGGCCGTTCCGGCGACCCGTGCCTGATGGTCATCTTCGGTGCTACGGGCGACCTGACCAAGCGCAAGCTGATCCCCGCCCTCTACAACCTCGCCAAGGCCAAGCTGCTGTCGCGCAAGTTCGCGCTGATAGGCGCGGCTTTCGACGACCTCAGCGACGAGTCCTTCCGCCAGCAGCTTGCCCAGGACATCCGCACCTATGCCATGGGCGAGGTGGACGACAAAGTCTGGGGCTGGCTGGAAAAGCGCATCCATTTTTTGAAGGGCGATTTCCGCGACGAGAATTTCTACTGGAAACTGCGCGAACTGTGCTATTCGGTCGGCGGCAAAAATGCCATCGACGACAATTATTGCTATTACCTGGCCACCGCGCCGACGTTTTTTGGCGAGATCATCCGCCAACTCGGCAACTCCGGCATGGCGAAGGAGGAAAGCGGGCATTGGCGGCGGGTCATCATCGAAAAGCCATTCGGCCATGATTTGGAATCCGCCCATGCCTTGAATGCGGAAATAAGAGAGGTTTTAAAAGAACGGCAGATTTACCGCATCGACCATTACCTAGGCAAGGAAACCGTGCAGAACATCATGGTGTCCCGCTTCGCCAACAGCATTTTCGAGCCGATTTGGAACCGCCGCTATATCGATCATGTGCAAATCACCGCCGCCGAGGAAGTCGGTGTCGAGCGCCGTGGCCTCTACTACGAAAATGCCGGCGCAATGCGCGACATGGTGCCCAACCATTTGTTCCAGGTGCTGTCGCTGATCGGCATGGAGCCACCGATTTCGTTCGAGGCCGACGCGGTGCGCGACGAGCAGACCAAAGTTTTGCGGGCGGTGCAAGTGCCGACCCACGAAGAGGTGTTGAGCATGACCGCGCGCGGGCAATATCACGAGGGCATCGTCGACGGCGTGGCGCTGCCTGCATACCGTGCCGAGGAGAAAGTCGTCCGCGACTCGAAGACCGAGACCTTCGTGGCGATGAAGCTGATGATAGACAACTGGCGTTGGGGCGACGTGCCGTTTTACCTGCGCACCGGCAAGCGCATGGCCCAGCGCACCACCGAAATTGTCATCCAGTTCCGCAGGCCGCCGATGGTATTGTTCCGCAACACCGGTCTGGGCAAACAAATCCAGCACAACCGGCTGGTCATCCATTTGCAACCCAAGGAGGGCATCTCGCTGGAGTTTGGCGCGAAAATCCCCGGCCCGCTGATGAATTTGGGTGTGGTGAAGATGGACTTCGATTACGAGGATTACTTCGGGGCCAGTTGTAACACCGGCTACGAACGCCTGCTGCACGATTGCATGACCGGCGACGCGACCTTGTTCCAGCGGGCGGACATGGTCGAGGCCGGCTGGAGCCTGATCCAGCCGATATTGGATGTATGGAAGGCACTGCCACCGCGTTCATTCCCGAATTATGCCGCCGGTTCCTGGGGCCCTAGGGAGGCTGATGAATTGCTGGAGCGCGACGGGAGGCAGTGGGTCAATAGGGTTTGACCCCCTGCCGGGACACGTATTGGTTGCCATGAAAGAGTGGCGGGAGCGGTTCAGCCGCGAATTAAGACCGGCAAGTCGCGGTTAAAAACCGTTCCCACGGTTCAATGCCTTTTCCATCCAACCAATCGCCTCCAAAATATCGGCGTGTTGATAAGAGCTTGCTGTAAGGCGGCAATCGTCTCTGTCTGCCTTCCCGCTTGATCTGCTCGGTATCCCACGGCGTAGCCTCGCTGCTGTCTATCCCTTTCTGAATTTCGCGCCTTAATTCCTCAAGTTGGACAAGCTGCCGGACACGGGCAAAGGCTTCCTCGGCATCAGGTCGGCCAAGATCGGCAAAAATATTGCCGCTGCTGGCATGGACGGGTATTTCTTCGTCGTCTGTCTTGTTCATGGCTTTTTCTCCTGTGTTACTACCTGACGTTACGCAGTCATCGCTAGAGGATGGCAACTTGTGGAGTGCGGCGACTCGTCGCCGCTGGACGCAAAAGGCGGCGACGAGTCGCCGCACTCCACAACATCCGGGCTACAGCCTACACGGTTGCGTAACATCAGTTACTACTTCGGATAATGGCAGGAAAAGCGCCCTTGGATGAGTCGGGGAAGGACGGAACCCTTGGGCTTCATAGAAACGCACGGCTGGATCAGAAAGCGCATGAACCAAGAGTGCCTTAACGCCTACAATCTCGGAAACCTGAAGAGTGCGCAAGATTGCATCGCGTAACAATGCCTTGACAAACCCGTGACGCTGCCAAGCCAGAT
>CAIZPP010000095.1 GCA_903934875.1 uncultured Methylococcaceae bacterium | reverse complement strand
TGTCGGGGCCCAACTGGCTGATGCGCTCCTTCGCCCGTGTGGCATCCTCGGTGGCCTGGTTCACCGCGTCCTTCATGGCATCGGCGACCGATTTGAGGGGGTCTTCCCGTTCGATGGTGGATGTTTCAATGGTCATGCATTGCTCCTAAAGTTTAATGGGTCGTTGTTACCAAGATATATTAAATCACTGATGTTACGCAAGCATGTACACAGATGTAAATTGTATGAACGGCAAAAACAGTCGATTTATCAGAGCTATATGGAAGCAATCATGGCGGCTTGCGGCCACGGGCGGTGCGCAGGGTTGCCAAGGCGGCTGCGTAGTCGAAGCACTCGATCTGCTGCTGGAGTGCTTCGCGGCGATTGCCCATGATGGCATCCAGCGAGGAGGTGGAGTCTACCAGCAGTTTACCGGCGCGGGTGTCGCATAGTGTTAATAGATGCTCCAGTTCATCCAGCACTTGTTCCAGGGCGGGCTGTTGCATAGTGTAAGGAACGGCGGATGCGGGCGTTTCCCCTTCGGTGCCTTGCGACGAAAGCGGAAGCGCCGCCGCCAAGGCAGCAAATCCAGCTTCAATGGACTCGATCAATTCCTCAGTTTCGCTCCCCCTGTCGCGCTGGGCTAAGGCGGCTTCCAGCTTGCCCGCAAGCTGCGCGAGGAGACTTGCGCCCAAGGTCGCGGACGCCCCCTTGAGGCTGTGCGCTATTAGGCGAGCGTCGCCGTATTCGTTTGCCGCCATCTGCATGCGTATCCTTGCCATGTCGCTGGCATGGGATTTGGCGAACAATCGCAGCAGCTGCAGGTATTTGTCAGTTTGTCCCTGTAGGGATTGCAGTCCTTGGGCCAGGCTGAAACCTGCCAATGTGGCGAGATGGGCCAGTGTGGCTTCGGTGTCCGGCGATGCCCGCGCAAGCTCGGCTGGTGTCTTAGGCATTGCAGGGCGCGCATTTTCCTCAGGCAGCCATTTTAGCAAGCTGGCGAACAAGGCATCCGGGGCCACTGGTTTTACTACGAAGTCGTCCATGCCTGCGGCTAGACAGGCGCGGCGATCCTCGTTCAAGGTGTTGGCGGTCATCGCCAGAATGGGCTTGGACTCCCAGCCCGGCAGGGCGCGGATCGCACGGCTGGCTTCCAGGCCATCCATGTTCGGCATTTGCACGTCCATCAAGATTAGCGCATAGTCACCCGTCCTAGCCTTTTCCAAAGCGATGCGGCCATCCTCGGCGGTGTCCACGGCGAGTCCCACGATGCGCAGAAGTTCCACGGCCACTTCGCGGTTGATGGCGTTGTCTTCCGCCACCAACAGTCGGCGGCCGGCATGGCGTTGCCGCAGTTTGGCCTCGCACCCCACCGCGGGCGGCGGCGGCGCGACGCAGCGGCCGCGCTCCAAGCGCACAGTGAACCAGAAGGTGCTGCCTTGCTTCGGTGCGCTCTCCACGCCGGCCTCTCCGCCCATCAAGTGCGCCAGATGGCGGGTAATAGCCAGTCCCAGACCGGTGCCGCCGTAGCGGCGGGTGGTGGAGGAGTCGGCCTGTTCGAATGCGGCAAACAGCGTGGGTATGGTTTCATTAGCGATGCCGATGCCGGTGTCATGCACTTCGAAACGCATGGACAGCACACCGTCCTGTTCCCCCAGCAACAGAGCGCGCAGTATGATGGAACCCGAAGCGGTGAACTTGACCGCATTGCTGGCATAATTAAGCAAGGCTTGGCTCAGGCGTGTAGGGTCGCCGTGCAGGCACAAACTGCTATCGCCGCCCTCCACTTCCACATGCAAGCCCTTGGCCTGGGCCGCCTCGGAAATCATCGAGTACACCGAATCCAGCACCGAGGCGAGGGTAAAATCGCACTGTTCCAGTTGCAATTTGCCGGCCTCGATCTTGGACAGGTCGAGTATGTCGTTGATGATGGACAGCAAATGGCGGGTGGCACTGTTGATTTTGGCAAGCCGCACGGACTGTGCCGGTTCGACGGCATCGCGCATCAGCAGATAGGTGAGGCCGAGTATGGCGTTCATGGGTGTGCGTATCTCATGGCTCATGTTGGCCAGGAAGGCGCTTTTGGCGCGGGTGGCGGCTTCGGCTTCTCTGGCCCGGCGGGCCAGTTCGGCTTCCATGTCCCGTTGCGGCTTGATGTCCCTGGAAAAACCGACGGTGCCAAGCACCGTGCCATCCGCATCGATAATCGGTGCCTTGAAGGTTTCGTAGAGTGTCTCCGGCATGGTGGCGAGCGGTTCCTCAAGCGTCTTCTTGCAGCGCGTCGCCATCACTTCCGCATCGTCGGCTCGATAGCGCACGGCTTCCTCCGGCGGCCATAGGTCAAAGTCGGTCTTGCCGAGCAAATCCGCCGGCATCCGGCCATTGAGTTTGGCGAAGACCCGGTTCACGGCAATGAAGCGCCCCCCTTTGTCCTTCAGCCAAGCTATGTGCGGCAGGTTGTCGATCAGTGCCTGGAGGGAGTGGCTTTGCTGGCGCAGTTCGGTGGTGCGCATTTCCACCAACTCTTCCATATGGTGGCGGTGGCGGTCCAGTTCCTCGCTAAGGCGCTTTTTTTCGCTTATATCGCGTACTGTGGCCAGTATCGAGAAGTGTCCGCCGACTTCTATGCGGGTCAGCAACACATCGGCGAAAAACGGTTTGCCGTCCAGCGTCTGGTATATCCATTCGAAATAATTGGAGCCTTCGCGCAGGGCTTTTTCTATCATCTGTAGTGCTTTCCCGGCGGAAAGATTCCCATCCGCCTGCTGCTCCGGCGACAGGTCCCAAGGGCAACGCGCAGTGAAGTCGGCAAGGGTCGGCATTCCGAACAACGCCAAGGTGGCCCGGTTTGCGGCGTTGAATTTCCATGAGGGCGGGGTGATGGTCATCAAGGCATCGTGCGAACCCTCGAATAATTGCCGGTATTGTTCCTCGCTGTCGCGTAGCGCGGCGTTGGCCGCCTCGGCGCGGGCGCGGGCGCCGAGGGCATCCTCCATCAAATTCAGTGCTGCCAGCCGGGCTTGGCACTGTTCCTCGAAGGCGCTGGCCTGGCTCTCGCGCAACGCCGCCTCGGCGGCGCGGCGGGCGCGGCGTTCTTTGGACTCGTCCAGTGTGCGGCGTATGGCCGGCAACAGGCGGACGAGGCTGTCTTTCAGCACGAAGTCGCTCAAACCCAGCCGCAGCAGGTCCACCGCCGTTTCCTCGCCGACGCTGCCGGACAGCAGGACCACCGGCAATTCGGGCCAGTGCGCCCGGATGCGTTGCAAGGCTGCGTAAAAATCCATGCCCGGCACGTTGTAGTCCGCCAGTGCGATGTCCCACTCGACCTGCAACGCGGCATCCAATTCCGCATCGCTGCCCACATGCACACACTCGGACTCCAAGCCATGCTGGCGCAAGTGCCGTTCCACCAATAGAAAATCGGACAGGACATCTTCTATGACGAGGATTTTCAGTGGACTGTCCATGGCGGCTTCAACGCTTGAGCGGCGGCTCATTCGTCGCCAGCCAATATATCCCCAGACGCGCCACGGTTTCGGCGAATTCAGCGAAATCCACCGGTTTGCGCACGAAGCTGTTAGCACCGTTTTCGTAGCTTTGCAGACGGTCTTGCTCGTCGTCTGAGGAGGTGAGGATGACTACCGGCAGCAGCTTGGTGCGGGCATCGGTGCGCAGCCGCTCCAGCACCTCCAAGCCGGACAGGCGAGGCAGGTTGATGTCCAGCATCACCACGGCGGGGAGTTCGGCACCTTCCCGGTGGGTGAATTCGCCCTCCCGGAACAGGTAATCCAAAGCCTGCTGGCCGTCCCGCGCCACGTCCACCCGGTTGGCCAGGTTGGCACGGCGCAGTGCCCGCAGTGTGAGCATTTCGTCTTGGGGGTTGTCTTCCACCAACAGTATGGTTTTGGTAATCATTCTTTATGTACAGCATTTTTACAGCGTTTTTAACATCGAATAGTTACTTGTTAAGTTATATTATTTTGCAAAGCAATTCACACAATTGATGGTTTAATTGAGCGTCCTTTCTTATTTTTCTGTGTTAAGATAAAAACGCTGTATATATCAACCGGTCATGGACTTATAGATTCCTAAAGTCCATCCCTGAATGATTGCCTTGCCGGGATCGCCAGACTTTTGTGTAACGACGCAGGTACCAGCTTGGGGCTGCGGTGTTGGAAACTCAAGCTTCTGGTATTACAGCGTTTTCATCTTTAAAAACCAACTACAAATGAATATTAAATCAACCTTTGGTTGAAAAAAATGTCTAGCAACAACCATAAGCCTTATCAAGTAACCGATTGATGTTGAAAACGCTGTATCTTAACAAAGAATAATAATAAAAGACGCTCAATTAAGCCATCTTGTATGTATGTGCCTTGCAAAATGATATAAACTAAAAGTAACTCTTTGATATTAAGAATTCTGTAACTGAACGCCATCCCCTTTCATACTAGCTATCAAGCAACTATCCGAAGTTGAAAATGCTGTAAAACAAAAAACCGCGCCCTTGCCGGGTTCACCCCGTGCCTCGACGGCCCCGCCATGGCGGTGGATAATGCGCTGCACAGTAGCCAGGCCGATGCCGGTGCCGGGAAACTCCTCTTGGCGGTGCAGGCGTTGGAAGGGCTGGAACAGACGGTTGGCGTGGGCCATGTCGAAGCCGGTACCGTTGTCTGACACACAAAAGCGTTGGCGACCATCCCGTTCCTCGGCGTACACGCGGATGCGGGCCTCCGCCGTATACGCACTGTATTTCCAAGCGTTGCCCAGCAGGTTGCGCATCACCACCTCAAGCATACGCGCATCGCCACGCAGCTTAAGCCCGGCTTGCACTTGCAACTCCACCCGCCGATGGGGTTCGCTCTGCGCCAGTTCGTCCAGCAGGTGCTCCGCCACAGCGGAGAGGTCGATTTCGTCATCATGCAATTCGCTCCGTGTGCTGCGCGAGAGGGTTAGGATGCCGTCAATCAGTTCACCCATCTTGCGGCTGGCTAGGCCTATCTGATCCAAGTAAACCCGCGCCTCGCCCTGCAAGATATCTCCGAAGTCCTCGGCCAGTGCCTGGCTGAACCCGCTCATCGCCCGCAGCGGTGTGCGCAGGTCGTGGGAGACGGCATAGGCAAAGGCATCAAGTTCGCGGTTGGCTCTGGTCAGTTCGGCGGTGCGCAGGTCCACGCGCCGTTCCAGATCGGCGTTGAGCAGGCGGATTTCCTCTTCGGCCTGTTTGCGCTCGGTGATGACATCGAACACGGCCACAAAATGGTTTTGTTTCGGGCTGTAGACCGATATCCAAAACCACATCCGCAAGGCTTTGACGTATCTTTCTAAACGTTCTGGCTGGCCGCCTAGTGAGACCCGTGCATAGATTTCGAATAGCTCCGGGTCGGTTTCCCTGATGCCGGGGATGACTTCGCTCACTTTCCGTCCAGTGGCGTTGCGCAACCCGGTCAGCGTCGCGAAAGCCGGATTCACGCTGAGATAGACAAAGTCTATGGGCTTATCGTCCTCGAACAGCATTTGGCAATAGGCCAGGCCGTTCAGCATATTGTCAAATAAAAAATGGTAAGTTGCCTCGCTTTGGCACAGCTTGTCGGCTGTGCGTCTGCGCTCGTTGATCAGGTTCCCCACCCGCGCCAGCAGTTCCCCGGTCGAAAACGGCTTGCTCAGGTAGTCTTCAACGCCTTCCTGCAACAGGCGCAAGCGCAGATTTTCATCGGCCTTGGCGGTGACTATGACTATGGGTATGTCGCTACTGGCAGGCTGGCGGCGCAATTCCTCCACCATTTCGTCCCCGCTCATCACCGGCATCATCACATCGGAGAGTATCAGGTCGGGCTGCAAGGCCAGCGCTAGGTTCATACCATCGCGGCCGTCAAAGGCGCAGGCCACGCGGTAAAACGGGCGCAGCAGGGTGGCGATGAACTGGTTCATGTCGAGGTTGTCTTCAACCACCAATACCAGAGGGGCATCGGCGGGGGCGATTCTTGCCACGGGCGAGGGCGGGGTGTGGACTCCCAGTTCCTCGACGGCCTGGTGGCTGATCACCCCGTCTAAGGGCAGCGGCTTGCCGAGTGTCACACCGGCAGGTGCCATGAGCGGCAGGCGAAGGGAGACCAGCGCACCGCCGCCTGGCGCCTCGTCCAGTGCCACGCTGCCGCCGTGCAGTTCGATGAAATCCCTGACGATGGCCAGCCCCAGGCCAGTGCCACCGTGCAGCCGCCGGGCATCGCCCTCGACTTGGCGGAAGCGCTCGAACACCGTCTCGCGCAGGTGGGCCGGCACGCCCGGCCCGTTGTCCTGCACCTCAAGCAGGGCATAAGCGCCCTGTTGCACTAGGCAAAGAGCGATGGTGCCGCCGTCGGGGGTGAATTTGAAGGCATTGGAGAGCAGGTTGAGCAGCACCCGCTGTAGCTTTTCGCTGTCCGCCTCGACCGCTAGCACATCAGGGACGGCCAAGCGGTAGACTATGTGGCGTTCAGCGGCCAGCGCGTCGAAATGGCTGGCCATGGTGCGTACCAAGTGGGCGAGGTCGAACTGCGCCCAGGCCAGAGTCATGCGGCCGGCATCGAGTTTGGCCGCGTCGAGCAGGTCGGTGACGTGGCGGTAGAGCAGGTGTGCATTGCGCAGCATCAGTTCGGTCTCTTGCCGTTCGGCAGCATCGTCGGTCTGGCGCAAACGGCGATCCAACGGTGCCAGGATGAGCGTCAGCGGGGTGCGCAGTTCATGGCTGACATTGGCGAAAAACTGGCTTTTGAGTTCGTCCAGTTCTAAGGTTTGCCGATACAGCGCGGTGATTTTCTGTTCGGCGGCTTCGCTTGCGGCCAAGGCGGCTTGGGTTTTCCGTATGGCACGGCGCAGGCGCTCTTGGGAATCGCTGAACAGATAGCCCATGAATAAGAACATGCTTACCGAGTAGAAATTGGGCGGGTGGTCCAGCTTCCAGTCCAATTGCGGCGGAAGAAAGAAGAACCAGACTATGCCTATACTGAGGACAGTGCTGGTCAGCCCGCCGCGCAAACCGCCGAGGCGGGCGCTGAAAAACACGGCGGGGAAAAACAGAAACCAGACAAAGGGGGCGATCCAGGGCCAAAGCAGCCATTGCAGGCCAAGCGCCAGAAAAGGCAGCAGTATTGACCCGGTCAAACCTGCGTTCATGGCGTCAATTCCGTGGACGGGTCGCGATAACGCTCGGCGATGGCCCGGAAAGTGCGGAAATGGGCAAGAAAAGCATCAGTCATGCCCGGGTCAAAATGCCGTCCCCGTCCGGCCGCGATGACACTCCGGGCTTCATCGCAGGTCATGGGCCGCTTGTAGACCCGGCGTGTAATCAGCGCATCGAACACATCCGCCACGGCCATGATGCGGGCCGAAACCGGGATGGCCTCAGCGGCCAGTCCGTCTGGATAACCCGTGCCGTCCCATTTCTCGTGGTGCCAATGGGTGATTTCCTTAGCCAGAGTGAAGAAATCCACCGCACCGACGGCATCCCGCTCGGCCATTTCGATGGCATCGCTGCCCAGCTTGGCATGGGTTTGCATGATTTTCCACTCGTCCGGGGTGAGCGGGCCTGGCTTTTGCAAAATGGCATCGGGGATGCCCACTTTGCCAATATCGTGCAGCGGAGCGGAGCGGGCCAAAAGCCGGATATAGCGGTCGTTCAGCATGTCGGTGAAGCGGGGGTGGGTTTTCAGGCACTGAGCCAATTCACGCACATAGCCTTGGGTGCGCAGCAGGTGGTTGCCGGTTTCCTGGTCGCGTGTCTCCGCCAAGTGGGCAAGTGCGCGGATGCTGACTTCCTGGATGAGTTCGATTTCCGCCATACGCCGGGCGACTTCGGCTTCCAGCCAGGCGTTCTGGTTGGCCAGCCGGTCGCGTGCCCGTTTCAATTCCAGTTGGGTGCGGATTCGGGCCAGGACAATGGTGGGCATGAAGGGTTTGCTGATGTAGTCCACCGCCCCTAGGTCCAGCCCCTGCAACTCCGCTTCCGCGCTGCCTAGCGCAGTGACGAAGATGACCGGAATGTCGCGGGTGGTGGGGTCGGCGTGCAGCCGCTCGAACACTTGGTAGCCATCCATGCCGGGCATCATCACATCCAGTAGAATCAGTTCCGGCAAAGGTTCGGTGGAGGCGATGCGCAATGCGGCCTCCCCTGATTTGGCGGCACGCACCAGGTAATAAGGGGACAGCAGGGTGTTTAGCACCGTGAGGTTCTCGACCGTATCGTCGACAATCAACAGGGTGGCCGCGTTATTGTCAGGCATACAGCGTTTCACAACGTGACCATGCCTTCGCGGACGGCGTATTTGGTCAGTTCGGCGATACCGCGCACACCGAGTTTGCGCATGATATTGCGCCGGTGGACATCCACGGTGGATGAAGCGATGCAAAGGCGCAGGCCGATTTCGGGTGATGTCAAGCCGCCTGCCAACAGTTGCAGCACTTGTTGCTCGCGCGGTGCCAGAATCGGATGGGCGGTTTTGCCATTGCCACGCAGGGATTCAACCAGCAGTGTGGTTATCTGCGGGCTGAGGTAGGTTTGCCCCTCCATCACGTTACGGATTGCCCGCAGCAACTCAGACCCTGCTTCTTCCTTGATGATATAGCCCGATGCCCCGGCCTCCAACATGCCGATGATGAAACGTTTGTCTGCATGGGCGGACAGGGCGACCACCTTGATGCCGGACTGCTCTGCGAATAGCCGTTTCGTGGCTTCGATGCCGTTCATCTCCGGCATGCCCACATCCATGATGACGATGTCGGGGGAAAACTTCTGTGTGAGGGCGAGCGCCTCGACCCCATCTTTGGCCTCTGCGACGACGCTTATGTCCTGCTCCTTCTCCATCAATTCACGCAGGGCTTGGCGCACCATCGTATGGTCGTCGGCCAGTAATACGCGTATGCCCATAATATCCACCTTATTGTTTGTATCTACCTAATTTATGGTAAGTCATGATAAGGTCTTGCGCTAGTCAAAATACTCAAGCCAATGTATTTCATCACAAATATTTTTAGTTTACTGTCCGTGCTGAATGAAAATAGTTTGGGTGGTCGTTTTTCAAAACGGAAAATACATCCGGGTCTGGATTACAAATCCCGCACCCGCACTCCACAATTTGCCACTTCCTGGCGATGAATGCGTAACCTTAGCTAAAACTTAATGGCAGTGACTTGCATCCGTGGGTAAAAAGGCTTACAAATACCCGACATTCATTATGAAACAAGGGCGATGACCAGCAAAAAAACGCGACTACCGCAAGACGGAACAGAGTCCGTTCCCGCCAGTTCCGCCGGGCCACCCGCCCGCCCGGCGGCGGCGTTTCCCATCGTCGGCATCGGTGCCTCGGCCGGCGGGCTGGAGTCTTTCGATAAATTCCTCAGGGCCATGCCGGCCGACAGCGGCATGGCTTTTGTGTTGGTGCCCCATCTCGATCCCGGCCACCACAGCATCCTCACCGAAATCCTGCAACGCACAACTTCCATGCCGGTGGTCGAGGCGCAAGACCAGATGCGTGTCGTCCCCAGCAGCGTGTATATTATCCCGCCCAACCGCGACTTAAGGGTTTTCCATGGCAGCTTGCAATTAAGCGCGATGGAGGCCCCGCGCGGGCAGCGCCTGCCGATTGATGCTTTTTTGCGTTCCCTGGCTGAGGACCAAGGCGAAAATGCCATAGGCATCATTCTGTCGGGCACCGGCACAGACGGCACTTTGGGCTTGCGCGCCATCTTGGGAGCCGGCGGCGTGAGCTTGGTGGAGGACCCGGCCACGGCAAAATACGACGGCATGCCGATGAGTGCCATTCAGGCAGGCTACGCAAACCAAGTATTGGCGGCGGAAAAAATGCCGCAGGCGTTGCTGTCCGGGATGCGTGTCAACCCCTTGGGCCAAGAAGCGCCGCTCCCGCCACTAGAGGCCAGCGGTATCAATCGAATCCTGTTGATGTTGCGCAACGTCACCGGACATGATTTTTCCCTATACAAGAAAAGCACCATCCGCCGCCGCGTCGAACGGCGCATGTTGCAACATGCGATTGAAGACATGGGCATCTATGCGCGTTACCTCAAGGAAAATCGGGCCGAGGCGCAAGCCTTGTTCAAAGAGTTGCTGATCAATGTCACCAGTTTCTTCCGCGACACGGAAGCCTTTGTCTGCTTGCAGCAGGACATTCTGCCGCATTTGTTAAATGGCAAACCGGAAGGCTATGTGTTCCGCGTTTGGGTGGCGGGTTGCGCCACTGGCGAGGAGGCTTACTCCGTCGCCATCCTGCTGCGCGAGCGCATGGACGAATCCGACTTGGGGTTCAAAGTGCAGATTTTTGCCACTGATTTGGACGATGATGCCATCGCTTGCGCCCGCACCGGGTTTTACCCCGTCAATATCGCCCAGGACCTGTCCCCGGAGCGGCTGCGCCGCCACTTTGGCAAAGAGGAGTCCGGCTACCGCATCAACAAGGATATCCGCGATATGGTGGTGTTCGCGGTGCAGAACGTGGCCAAAGACCCGCCATTCACCCGTCTGGATTTGCTCTGTTGCCGCAATCTGATGATTTATCTGGAGCCTGAACTGCAAAATCGCATAATCCCGGTGTTCCACTATGCGCTTAAGCCGGACGGTGTGCTGTTCCTCTCACCATCGGAGGGCATCGGGGCGCAGGTTGGCCTGTTTGCGCCGCTTAACCGGAAGTGGAAGTTTTACCGTGCCATTCACACAGACGGAATCAGCAATCCGGCCCTAGATAGCCATTTAAACTGGAAGGTTGAGCATGGCAGCAAAGTCTCCGAGGGAGTGATGAATAAATCGATCAAGGCGAATTTTGCCGAACTTACCCGTCGCATGTTGTTGCAGGTCTACGCCCCCGCCTCAGTGCTGACCGACCCGCTAGGCAACATTCTCTACGTGCATGGGGACACCGGCTTGTTCCTGCGTCCCGCCCCCGGCCACGCGACCCTCAATGTGATTGAGATGGCCCGCGAGGGACTGCAACTGGAACTGCGCACCGCGATACGCACGGCTGTTGACGCGGGCACTGCCACCCTAGACCGCGAACTGACCATGCAAACCTCAGGCGTTTGGCGCACGCTGAATTTCAGCGTGCATCCATTGCCCGGCTTCGAAGCGCAAGCCCGCTTATTGCTGATTAGTTTCAAGGAGGTGTGCGACGGGAGTTCAGGCCAGCCGGTGCGCCGCAGGCAGAAGGCAAGCCCAACCGAACTAGGCCGGATAGAGGAACTGGAGCGCGAGTTGGACTACACGCGGGAAAACCTACAGTCCACCATCGAAGAGCAGAACGCCTCCAACGAAGAACTCAAATCCTCCTATGAGGAAATGCAATCCACCAATGAAGAACTCCAGTCCTCCAATGAAGAATTGGAAACCTCCAAGGAGGAACTGCAATCGGTCAATGAGGAACTGATCACCGTGAATGCCGAATTGCAGGCCAAGATTGAGCAACTGGCCAATATGCAAAACGACATGAAAAACCTGCTGGACAACATCAAGATCGGCATCGTCTTCCTCGACGGGCATTTGGTGATCCGCCGCTTCACCCGCGAGGCGGAGCGCGTCTACCGTCTGATTGCCTCGGATGTGGGCCGTCCCCTGGCCGATATCAAGTCAAACTTGCAGGGCATGGACCTGCTGGACGAGGTGCGGCAGGTGCTGGACACCTTGGCGCCTTGCGAACGCGAAGTCTATACTACGGAGGGTGCCTGTTATATGGTGCGCATCCAAGCCTACCGTACCCTGGAAAATGTGATCGCCGGTGTGGTGCTGACCTTCACCGACATTAGCCAGCGCGTCAAGGCCGAGGCGTCGGCGCAGACCGGGCGGGAGTTGGCCGAAGCCTTTGCGAATGCGGTGCGGGAGCCACTGCTTGTGCTCGACGACACCCTGCGCATAGTGGCCGCCAGCCGGCCTTTTTGCCAACTTTGCGCCGGCCCGCAAGACGTAGTGGGCATCACTCTCTTCGAACTGGGCAGGGGCCAGTGGGATAAGCCCGACTTGCACCCATTGCTAGAGAAACTGCTGCTGGACGGCCAGGCATTCGAGGGCTATGAACTTGGCTGGGATTTACCCGGCATTGGCCACCGCACATGGCTGCTCAATGCCCGCCGGATTGACACACGGACCGAGGCTCAGCGGTTGATCCTGCTGTCTATGGAGGAAGTGCTGAGCCGCTAATTCGACTGTAAACGTTACGGGCGGGATTACAAATCCCGTCCGGCGGAGCATTTTTTTTCTACTATTCGAGTGAAACGGGAGTACTATAATCTAGTAGCCACTAGACACTGCCACGCATGGAAAATAAGCCGCCAGAACATACATCTTTGCGCAGCGAGGCGGAGGCGCTGCTCGCCCGCAACCCGCAGGCGGAGGCTCTGCCCGCCGAGCAACTGCTGCACGAACTGCAAGTCCACCAAATCGAACTGGAGATGCAGAACGAGGCTCTGCGGCAGGCCCAGCTCGCCTTGGAGGAGTCCCGCGATGCCTATGTCGATCTGTATGAATTCGCCCCGGTGGGCTATTTGACCCTCAACCGCGAAGGCTTGATTGCTAGTGCCAACCTGACAGCCGCCAAACTCCTCAGCGTGGAGCGGACAAAATTGCTGCGCCAGCGTTTTTCACAATGGATTGCCGAATGCGACAGGGACCGCTGGTACCGCCTGTTCACCGGTATCATGGGCGGGCATCAGTCCATCGGGGTTTGGGAACAAAACCCCCGGATCGAGATGGCCATCCTGCGCGGCGATGGCGGCAGCGTACCTGTCCAAGCGGATTGCTTGCGGATGGAAGGCCAGTCGCCCAGCCTGCGCGTCGCACTCACCGATATCAGCGAACTCAAACAAACCCAGCAGGCCGTGCGCGACTCGGAACTCAAGTTCCGTTCCATATTCGATGCGACCGGCGACGCGCTCATGCTGCTGGATGGACAGGCGTTTGTTGATTGCAACCCGGCCACGCTGCGCTTGTTCGGTTGTCCTACGCGGGCCGATTTCATCGGGCTGCATCCCGTCCACCTTTCCCCGCCCACCCAGCCGGACGGCACCAATTCGAAAATCATGGCCGACTATCACATCGCCACGGCCTTCAAGCAGGGCAGCCACCGCTTCGAATGGCAGCATTGCCGGCTGGATGGCACAGAGTTTCCCGTAGAAGTCCTGTTGACAGCCTTGGCATTGGACGGCAAAGCGGTGCTAAAAGCGTCGGTGCATGACATCACCGAACGCAAGCAATTGGAGCTGGACTTGTGGAAGTCGCGGAACAAACTCTGGTTGCTGCTGGATTCGATGGCGGAAGGGGCCTATGGCATCGACACCGAAGGCCGCTGTATCTTCACCAACCGGGCTTTTTTGCGTATGCTAGGCTATGCCGCAGTGGAAGAAGTGCAGGATCTGCCTATCCACGAACTCATCCACCATTCCCATGCGGACGGCAGCGCCTATGATTTCGGTGAATGCAAAGTGCATTCAGCCATCAAGATGCATCATCCTTTCCATGTGCTTGACGAGGTGTTCTGGCGCAAAGATGGCACGGCGTTCCCGGTCGAGTATTGGTCCTACCCCATCGTCGAGGAGGGCGAAACGGTGGGGGCCATCGTAACGTTTGTCGATATCACCCAGCGCAAAGCCGCCGAGCAGGCACTGCGGAAGAGTGAGGAGCGGTTAAGCTTTTCCCTGCAAAAGAGCCATATTGGGGTATGGGAACTCAACCTCTGCGACTACACGGTGTATCGCACCCTTAACCACGACCAGATTTATGGCTATGCAAGCCTGTTGCCGGATTGGACCTATGAGACCTTCCTCGGACACGTCTTGCCCGAGGACCGTGAGGCTGTGGACCGGAGCTTCTCTGCGTCGGTCACCGCGCTGTCCGACTGGAACTGTGAGTTCCGCATCCGCCGCTGCGATGGTGAGGTGCGGTGGGTTTATGTTGCGAGCGGCCATGTGCAAGCCTCCTCTGGCCAACCAGGATTGATCTTGGGCATCGTGCAAGACATCACCGCGCGCAAACAAACGGAGGAGCAGTTGCGCCGGGCGAATGCCTACAACCGCAGCCTGATTGAAATAAGCCTGGACCCACTGGCCACCATAACCCCAGAGGGCAAGATCGCCGATGTCAACGCGGCGACGGAAAAGGTGACGGGATGGCCTAGGGAGTCACTCATAGGCTCTGATTTTGCGGGCTACTTTGCCGACCCGGCTGCGGCGCAGGCCGTCTACCAGCAGGTATTTGAAACTGGGGCGGTCAGCGATTATGCGTTGGATATCCGCCACCGTGACGGCCATTTGACACCTGTGCTGTACAACGCCTCCGTGTACCGGGATGAAAGCGGGAGCGTGGCGGGGGTTTTTGCCGCCGCCCGCGACATCACCGAAATCAAGAAAGCCGAACAGGCGCTACGCGATAGCGAAAGCCGTTTGCGCAACCTATCCTTACGCTTGCAGACCCTGCTGGAAACGGCCAGCGACGGCATCCATATTTTGGACCGGGCGGGGGATGTCGTCCAGTTCAGCGATTCGTTTGCCCAGATGCTGGGCTATACCCATGCAGAAACAGCCCGGCTGAATGTGGGCGATTGGGATGCGCAGATGCCCAAGGAGCAAATTCTTGCTGACATCGGCAGTTTGAAGAACAATGACTTGCTCAGATTTGAAACCCGGCACCGCCGCAAGGATGGCTCCATCATTGATGTGGAGATCACCAGCAGAGGCATCGTGCTGGATGGTGAAAGCTGTGTCCATGCCTCTGCGCGTGACATCACCGGACGCAGGCAAATCCAAGGCCAACTCCAGCGCTTGATGGCCGAACAACAAGCCATACTGGATAGCGAACTCATCGGCATTGTGAAAGTCAGGGACAGGCGCATCATATGGAAAAACAATGGTTTTGACCGTATCTTCGGCTATGGCAGCAAAGAGTTGACAGGGGTATCGACGAAAATATTGTACATGGACGATGCCGCCTACCAAGCCGTTGGCAAAGCCGCCTATCCCATCCTCAACGCCCATGAAGTCTACCGGTCTCAATTGGCCATGCGGCGGAGCGACGGGGAAATCATTTGGGTGGACTTGAGCGGTATGCTGTTGGCCATGGAGGAGAAGGAATCATTGTGGATGCTGGCCGATATCACCTTGATCAAGAATTATCAAGACAGGATAGAACACATTGCCTTCCATGACGCGCTGACCGGTTTGCCCAACCGACTGCTGGTCGCAGACCGCTTAGCCCAGGCCTTGGCCCTGGCGGAACGCTCGGGACAAATGCTGGCGGTGTGCTACTTGGACTTGGACGGCTTCAAACCCGTCAACGACCAGTTCGGCCATGCCGCAGGCGATGCACTGCTGGTCGAGATTGGCCACCGCCTGCAAGACTCAATTCGCGCCCATGACACGGCCGGCCGCTTGGGGGGGGACGAGTTCGTACTGTTGTTGACCCACTTGAATGATATCGGGGAATACCGTGCGGCGCTACGGCGGGTCATCGCTGCCATCAGCCAACCGGTGATTCTTGGCGAAACCCAGATGGTGACAGTCACTTCCAGCATTGGTGTGGCGTTTTTTCCACACGATGCCAGCGACCCGGATGCCCTGCTGCGCCAGGCCGACCAGGCCATGTACGCCGCCAAACGGAACGGCAGAAACCGCTACCAATTTTTCTCGGACAATGTTTTATAGGTGAGGGTTGATAAAATTGTAGCCTTGTAGAAGGATGGGTAGAGCGCAAGCGAAACCCATCGGGGCAAGGCAGATATAGGGTGCTGCGGTAGTAAAGCGACATTAAACTCCCTCTCCCTCCGGGAGAGGGCTGGGGTGAGGGCAAATCGAATGTAGCTTACTACCGCAGCCATCTATAAACTCGAATGATGGGTTTCGGCATCCCTGCCTCTACCTATCCTTCTACGTTGACGGGATTGGCTATTTTAGCCTATGCTATGACATAGGCCAACAGGAGGATTCCATACATGTATACCGAAAACCCCAGCAATAAACAAGAAGGGCGGCCTGTCCGTTTATTCCGCAATGGCCGTAACCAAGCCTTACGCATACCGCGGGAATTTGAATTGCCTGGAGACGAGGCGATGATTAGCAAGGAAGGTGACCGATTGATTATAGAGCCGCTGCAAAAGCCATCATTGCTTGCAATCTTGGCGAGCTTGGAACCGCTGGACGAGGAATTCCCCGAAATTGAAGATCAATTACAGCGTTTTTAATATCGAAGAGTTACTTGTTGGGTTATACCATTTTGCAAAGCAGTTCACACGCAGGATGCTTTGATTGAGTGTCATTTATTACTTTCCTTTGTTAAGAAAAATCGCTGTACATAAATGCAAATCGGGACACCTAGTATAGTGGTGCTTTGTATACAGCATTTTCATCTTTAAAATATACCTAATAAAGGATATTCAGCTAACGTTTCAAGTTAACTGAATATCTTGCCCTTTCATGCCAGCTATCAAGTAACTCTTTGATGTTGAAAATGCTGTAACAAAGAAAAATACTAAAGGACATTCAATCAAGCCACAAATTGTTTGAATTGCTTTGCAAAATAATATAACTTATCAAGTAATTATTCAATGTTAAAAACGCTGTAAAATAAGGTTAAAAAATGTTTTGGGCTGACAAGCTGATTGAAAATCTGAGCAAAGACGGGCAACACATCATCAATGATTCCAAGACACCCTCGGGACGCGCCCATGTCGGCGCATTGCGCGGGGTCTTAATTCATGATGTGATGTTCAGGCTGTTAAAAGAGCGGGGCTTTGATGTCCGCTATACGTTTGGGGTTGACGACTATGACCCGCTAGATGAAATCCCATACGGAAAAGATGAGCATTACGCCCAATATCTGGGAATGCCATTGTGTAATGTTCCGCCCCCTCCGGGTTCAACTGCAAGCGACATGTCGGATTATTACATCACCGAGTTCTTCAGTGTCTTTAAATATCTTGGAGTCAACGCAGAAACCTATCGTCTGCGCGATATATATCGTGCGGGTGAGTTTGATCAGGCCATAGACACCATTTTGCGGAATGCACACATTGTAAGAAAGGTATACAAAGACATCAGCGGTTCGGACAGGCCGCAGTCTTGGTACCCGTTGCAGGTGGTGTGCGAAAATTGCGGGCGTATAGGCACGACCGAAGTTAGCGCTTATGATGGCAAAGAAGTCGTCTACTCATGCCGCACAGACTTGGTGAAATGGGCTGTCGGCTGCGGTCACAAAGGAAAAATGTCGCCTTTTTCCGGCAATGGGAAGCTGCCTTGGAAATTGGAATGGGTCGCCAAATGGGCGACTCGGGGCATTACCGTCGAGGGTGCTGGCAAGGACCATACGACCAAAGGCGGGTCTAGGGATGTGGCCGCCGCCTGCCTGAAGAAAATTTTTAACCAGCCAGCCCCGTTAAACATTCCGTATGAGTTTTTTTTGGTGGAAGGCGCCAAAATGAGTTCATCCCGTGGCATCGGCGTTGCGGCGGGAGACATGGCGGAATTCCTCCCGGCTGAGATTTTGCGCTTTCTAATGTTGCGGCCGCAGCCCAACCGGCCGATCAATTTTTCCCCCGATGAAAAATCGATAGTCAAGTTGTTTAACGAGTATGACCGCTACCATACGCAAGCATTCCACGGTGCGGAGTCGAGCAGCGACGTTAAAGAAGTCTACCGCCTGTCAGAAGTCAATCCAGAAGGCGATTACTATTCGCCCGACATTCAATTGTTGCAGGCACTGGTGCAAATGCCGCATATTGATGTGGTAGATGAGATTTGCAAGCGTAAAGCGGAACCCTTGACCGCTGTCGATTTGAAGCATCTTGAACGCCGCATCGCATCCATAAAATATTGGCTCGACAAGTACGCGAGCGATGAGGAAAAGCTTCAGTTACAGGCCACTCTGCCGCCAGTGGCGGAAACGCTGTCCGTCGTGCAACGTGCATTCTTGAACTTGTTGGCCGAGAGGCTTCCTGCCGCGACATGGACAGGGGACAGTTTGCAAACCGCCATTTTTAACATTGCGCGCATCACCCCGATCAGGCAACAGGATGCGTTCAAGGCCATCTACACCGTGCTGTTTGGCAGGGAGCTAGGGCCTAGGGCGGGCAATCTGTTTGAGTTTTTGGACTGTGGCTTCCTAGTTTCCAGGTTTACCGAGCTTGCCTACTCAAAAGCAGCATTGTGGCGTGAAACCGGCATCAGCTCCCCTGAGTTTGAGCAATGGGTGCAACTGAACAGGGAATCCATCCTCAGCCTGTCAGCCCACCTTGACTTTGCGCTGCATGAAGACTATCTGCCCGCCACTGCTGGCTTGGGCAACCGTTTTGCGGGCGGCTGCGGCGTGATTGAGGTTTATGTCAAGACCTTGCCTGAGCAAAAAACACAGCTGCTGCGCATCCTGTTCGATCAATTTGCAGAAGTTGACTTGGAGCCGGACACTGAGCTTGAATATTTCCAGGCCCAAGCCGAGCGGTATCTTGCCGATTTGCAAGAACGATTTTCAATCGGCATTATGTCAACAACCGATGGGTTGGGCGATGTTTTTTCCGGGGTTAAAGTCGGCGAATGACAATATTTGGTGAATTTATGCCTACCAGATCAAACGATAGGCTACCCACTTAAGGCGGGACAGCTTTTATCAGAGGCTTAACCGTTCGCCATGAGCTTGTCGAAGGGTGGACGGTTAAGCCGTTCATGGTTCGACCCTTCGACAAGCTCAGGACTCACCACGAACGGCTTAACCTTGAGCTGTCCCGCCTTGAGTGGGAAGCCGAGAAGAATTAAATAACTGATGTTACGCAACTGTGTAGGCTGTAGCCCGGATGTTGTGGAGTGCGGCGACTCGTCGCCGCCTTTTGCGTCGAGCGGCGACGAGTCGCCGCACTCCACAAGTTGCCATCCTCTAGCGATGACTGCGTAACGTCAGTTAACTTAATGGCAGTGACGCTCTGCGTGGGAATGCCTCCGCAGGCGCTCTGCATCCGACTGTTTGTATGAGGGGAAAGGTATGGTCACTGGATAGAAACTCAACGCGGAGCGTCGGAGGCAGCATTCCCACAGAGACCGTTCATCGTTATACATAAGTGCATGGATGCCAATTTACTGCAACCCGGGGGTTGCTAGCTAATTAGCCGGGGCTTGAGCGAAGCGACACCCCCGGAACATACGGTATACACAGCATCGACCCCGTAGGGGTCGCAGAACCCCTAGAACCCCCAGACACCTTACCGGAAACATTGCCACTGCTGCATGGGACCTAATCCAACGTTTTTGGGCGACCACAAGAGCGACTGTGACCCCTCCGGGGTCGGTGTTTTATTAACTGACGTTACGCAAATGCCCCGTTGCTGTTTATCGGCAAAGGGAGCCTATGGCAATTAGTTTTGGAGTGCCAAGGCTTGCCTTGGCAGGCAAAGCGAGCTTTGCCACTCCCTGCGTAACACCAGTAAACTTAAGAACTGATGTTACGCAGCGAACACTTGTAGGGCGGC
>CAIZPP010000094.1 GCA_903934875.1 uncultured Methylococcaceae bacterium | reverse complement strand
GGATGGGCAAAGGCCCCCAAAGGGCCATGCCCATCTTGGTCGGCGCAGTTTGATGGGCACGGCCTAGCGGCCTTTGCCCATCCTACCAATCAACCATTTTTAGAGTGATAAAGGAGTAGGGCACCCAATCAAACCATCCTGCGTTTGAATTGCTTTGCAAAATGATATAACTTAACAAGTAACTCTTCGATATTAAAAACGCTGTAGTTGCAATAGATTCAAAGCGACTAGGCTTAAGCCGCCACTTTCAATACCTCATCCAGCAGGTCGCGCAATTGCATGACGGAACGCATACCCAATTTGCTAAAAACCTTGCCACGGTGGGTTTCTGCTGTCCTATCTCCAATGTTGAGCTTGGAGGCTAGCAGCTTGTTGGGTAAGCCTTGTAAAGATAATAATAAGAATACCTTTGCCTCGGCACAGGTCAGGCTTTCCAAGCGGCCAAACAAATCAGGGTTTAGCCTGTGCTCGGCCCGACACAGCAGGCAGTTCCAGCGGGTTTTGCTCAGTTTTTCCGGGTTCATCAGCAGTTCTTGCAAGAACGAGGGTGGGCGCTGCGGGGAACAACCCGTTGAGCTTGTGGATAGGATGGCCTGGTGCAATGCATTCGACACTTGTGCTCCACGCAAAGGTTTGGCGAGAAAGGCCGACACCCCCAGTTTGCCTGCTTCCAGGGCGGAATCGACATCGGGCAATGCACTCATCATGACGGTAGGCATCAAATGGCCAAACCCGGCGAGATTTCTCAGCAAATCCAAGCCGCTAATCCCGCTCTTGAACCAAAGCTCAAGCAGAATGCAGTCGAAGTCATTGGGCTTGGCCGAGTCAAGAAACTCATTGGTCGAGACGAAATGCTTAGTTTGATGTCCTTGTGCTTCCAGCAGGGAGCACAAGTCAGAACGGACGCTCACGTCCTCGTCGATAACGGCGAGGCGGTGCTTTTGGCTGTGAACGGTTTTGTCCGTCACCATGAACCGTGGTTGTGCCGGTTGAGAAATCAGACTGTTTTTCATAATTTTATCCTCTAAATCATTGTCCAGTCGACAGGGATGGGGCGACAATAGCGGGCTACGGTGCGCACCTAGCCCACCTTACATGCTGAGAATGGCTTGGAGATAAGATTAAGGGATAAAAACAAGGAAAGATATTCTCAAATTTGATGAAATTTTCTCCGTATTTTTACGGAGAAATTTCGTTTTAGTGAGAGTTTTTGGGGATATTGCCGCTGAATTAGTGAATGTACAGCAACCGAAATCATAAATATTGGGCGTAAGGTGATTTCCAATGATGAAAGCACCAAAACCGAATGAATTGTCGACGAAAATTACGAACAATTCCTCCGCAAATCACCTTGCCGAGCTGGTGCTTGGCGTTCCTTCTGGGAGCGCCAAGCACCAGCCTGGCTTTTGGATGGGATGTTATATCACCTAATGCAAAGAGACGCGCCCACTTACGGCACTGAGACCTCTTCGGCACAGGCGGGCAGGGTGATTTCAAACCAAGACCCGCCTTCCTGTCGGTTGCCCCCAGTGATGCTGCCGTCGAAACGCTCCAACAGACTCTTGCACAAAACCAGGCCTATCCCCATGCCGTCCGGTTTGCTGCTGCGGTATGAGTGGAACAAATCTTCCGGTCGGCTCAAACCTGGCCCGTCATCGACCACTGTTAGTTTCACCCATCGGTCCTCGGCCTTTGCCTCCATGCTGATGACACCACCCTTGCCCGTTTCTATGATGGCCTCGGCGGAGTTACGCAACAGGTTCAATAAGACTATTTCCAAGGCGGCCCGGCTGACTAGGACATGGCAATCTGCCCCACCCCCTTTGACCACCAGGCTAATACCGTGGAAGCGCGGGTCCAGCTTGGTCAAGGATACTACGCTGCGAAATATATCATGGGTTGCGACCGGTTGGCTTTGCAGCCGACTCGAATCTGCCAAGCCGATCTGTCTACGAATTTTGTTTAGTAAAGTATTCGCGCGGTTGGTTTGTTGGAAGGCAGCAGACAAGTCCCGCTCTAAGATATCCGGCGGTAAGTCGTTGCGGTTTAAGCGCAGCATTAGCGCTTCCAGGCAATTGAAAACACCTTGCAAGGGTTGTGCTAATTCATGGACGATTTCATGCGCGATAAAATCAACCTCCTCGCCACGCTGCTGCTGTATCAGATGATGGCCGTATTTCTGCAAATTCCGCTCATAGCCGCGCCGCGACCTCAGGTAATAGGCCCAACTCAACAGGCAGCCTAGCAGTGTCAAGCTTAGGCTAGGCCAAACCGAGTTCCAAAATAGCGCCGGGGCTGACAATACGGCGTGCAGGCGATTGGTGAAAACGATGAAATCTGTCTCCTTGACCCAAGGCCCGTTGTCATTCTGTTCGATGCCCCTAATGAATAGGCTTGGCTCTTCGTGGAAGATGTCGTCGGGGTTGGAGCTATTTGGGCCTTTTGCATCCAAACGTACGCCTATGCCCTTGGCGAGTGCGTCTTTGAACAAATGGGCAAACAACTTTTCGGTGTTGAAGTGCGCCTCCAATGCGCCGACACAGTCCGCGCTTCCTTGTGTGCGCTTCAGTTTGGCAGAACCCGGCAACAGCAGATGCCAAACCATTGAGGTGGCATGGCCCTGCTTATCCCTCTCGATATTGCTCCATTTCCTGCAAAACGATAGTTCTGCGGAAAATGCGTCGGGTTTCAGCCATTGGATGCTATCCAAGCCGACATAGTGCCTAATGGGTAGTGTGTGCAGATACCGCTGGTAGCCGTTATTTGCTATTATTCCCGAGGTGTGAAACATGTCATAGGCTTCGCTGACCAGCCATTCATACTCCGCCATTTGGCTGGTCACCCCCTGTGTCAGGATAGATGTCGCCTCCTTCAAGGAGACTTTGTTAGCCTATAGGGGACGAAATGAGG
>CAIZPP010000093.1 GCA_903934875.1 uncultured Methylococcaceae bacterium | reverse complement strand
GTTCGTGATCCACCACACCAATTGCGGCATGGAATTGTTCACCAACGAAATCATGAGCGGCCTGCTGGCCAGCAGCCTAAAAACGGCATCCATTGATGCGAATGGCTGGCATGACTGTGGCGAAGGCCCAGGCTGCACCGAGGGCAAGTACATTAACTGGCTGACCATCAAGAGCCAAGAGGAAAGCGTGCTTGAAGATGTCAAACGCATCCGCAACCACCCCTTGGTGCCGACAGAAATTCCCATTTACGGCTACATCTACGATGTCAAATCGGGAAAGCTGATCGAAGTGCCGGATGCGACCCAGGCAGGCAAAGCAACCTAAAAGCAAAGTCACTTCCCCCATTGAGGCAAACGCTTCCTTGGGGGAAGGCCAAGCCAATTTTTCTACGATTAAACCAATGAAACAAACATCCCACATCATTTCCATTCCCGCCGCCATAGCCCTGGCCGCCTGTGCCATTGTGGCTAGCGCCGAAGAAACTCAGGCGCACCGGCAATTACTGTTGAAGAAAGAAATCACCCTGCCATCCAACTCCGTGCAAACCAAGGTGATCCGAGTCCAGTTCCCATCCGGTTACAAGACACCCCTGCATACCCATGAAGGCCCCGGCCCGCGCTATGTCCTCAAAGGTCGGCTGAAAATCGAAGATGCCGGGCAAACCCAGGTATATGGCCAAGGTGACGTGTTCTGGGAAACCGGTCAGGAAATGACGGTGGAGAACATTGGTGGCGACGATGCCGAGATCGTGATTTTTGAACTTGCCCCGGTCAAATAACACCGATGATAGGCATTGAAAAACAAGACTGTCTATCTCACGCTAAAAAATGAAAGGAAGGCTGATTTATAAGTCAGGGGGATGGGCGATAATATCCATGGGAATAAGCATGGCAGAGCGTAGTTCAATGAGGGTCACAGTTCAGGGGTATTGCAGCCCGTCCGCTGAACGAAGTGATCGCGCACTTCACTCAGTAGATCCGAACGTGCCACCATACCGACGAACTGACATTGAGCATCCACCAGTGGCAATCTGTTGCCCGGCCAGGCGATGAAGCCATCCAACGCTTCAGCCAGACCAAGCTCGCTCGTCAGTACCGGCACGTCCGGTTCTACCAGGTCGGCGGCCCGCGCATCCTGATTGGGGGGTAGCGCCCAGCGCACAACCATGCCGATCAACCGCCCCTCGTCGTCGATCACACAAACCGGTTCCCCGCCCCATCGGGCCAGCGCAGTCCGAACTTCAGCCGCCATGGCATCGTCGGCGATGATCGCACCGGTGGGTCGCGCCAGCGCCATCAGCCCTGTCGAGGGCGAAGCCAAGCCTCGCGGTTTGCCGCGCAAGGACTTCGCGTACACCGACTCGCCACGCATATAGATCTTAGCGACATAGTGCGCACTGACGCAGGCCAACATCAGCGGCAGCACCACGGGGTATTGCAAGGTCATCTCGAACACCATCAGAATCGACATCAGGGGCGCGTGCGTCGTGGCGGCTAGTAATGCGCCCATGCCGACAATCGCATAGGCGCTGGAATGAGAGACCCATTCTGGCAGCAGCCAGTGGCAAGCCTGACCAAACAGCGAACCGATGGCCGCGCCTACGAAAAGGGTAGGCGTGAACACGCCGCCCACCGCGCCCGAGCCCACTGTGGCGGCGGTTGCCAGTACCTTGAGCAACAACAGCACAGCCAAGCCACTCCAAAGCCAGTCGGTATGGAGGATCGAGTTGACAACGCTGTAGCCGTTGCCCCAAACATCGGGGTGATTGATGGAGATCACGCCGACAACCACGCCGCCCAAGGACAACTTCAGAAAAATCGGCAACCTAATCCGGCGGAACAGCACTTCGGCGCTTGCCAGTACGGCGAGGAAACTAGGCCCGAGATGTCCTGCGATCAGGCCCAGCAGTAAATATAGCGGGAGTTCTTTGTTGGACTCCATCACGAAAGCGGGGACGCGGTAAACCGGCTCGTAACCCAGGAATTGGTGCACCGTCGCGTTCGCCACGACGGATGCTACGATGAGCGGGCCGATGGACTCTAGGGCGATGGAACCGAGCACGATCTCGGCCACGAATAGAGCACCGGCAATCGGTGCGTTATAGGCGGAAGCGATTCCGGCCGCTGCGCCGCAGGCGACCAGCAAACGCAACTGGGGTGGTGGGCAACGGATCATGCGCCCGACGGCGGAGCCCAGCATGGCGGCGAGTTGCACCATCGCCCCTTCGCGACCGATCGACCCGCCCGACCCGATCGTCAGCAGTGACGAAATGCTCTTGACGAGACTGCCGCGTATGCCGACCACACCGTCACCGATGGCTACGGCCTCCATATAATCTGTCGTCGAGTCATTCCGCGCCAGCCGCATACCGTATTGCAAGACCAGTCCGGCCATCAGGCCGCCAGCGGATGGAACCAGAACACGCACCCAGATGGGCAATCCTTGCACACGCCTGACAAAACCGCCTGTATGGTGCGTGAAAAGCCATTCTACTGCGCGAACCCCCTCGCGAAAAGCCACCGTGGCCAAAGCCCCGACCAGCCCGACAAGCGCACCCCACAGCAAATGCCAGTGCGGTTCTATTGGGCTTGAACGGTTGGCAAACCAGCCATTCGCTATAAATAATCTTCCCTAGATAAGAATAACGAATACAAGAATCGTCATAAACCCCGTGAGAACCATTGTAGAAATACTCTCTAAATACTCTTTATCGTTCATAGACTTATTGATGATCAAATCAATTATCTTCATGGTACACCTCTAAGTTATTGTCATAAGAAAATTGTCGCCTTGCCGGAAGCAATAATACCTGTCGATGACAGGTCTCAGAATTGAACCAGTATGCGATTAGTCATGTTCTGTAAATCAATATTCTTGACAATATTGGTTGTATCAATATATCAGCATATTATATGCCATTTTATATTTTATAATATTTACAGTAGCTTATATATAAGTCTGGGGTTGCCACTGCGTTGAATTGGTTTAAACAAACCGAAACGCACTAGTAGCCTGGTTCAAAATAACCATCTAAGGCAAGACCCCTTCGGCCTATGAAACGCTATGCCAGGAATATTTTATTTTTTGTTTTTCCGATGCCATGAGACAGGGGAGCAAGACGCAGCGAGCATATCTAGGCTGGACTGGTTTGTTTGCACATTAAGCATCACCCTCGCCGCAGCTAAAAAACTAAATGCCCTTTTGCCAATACGAAACGATGCCGTGGATTGATGCTCATCCACGGCACTCCGGACTTTACGGCGACTACCAGTTCATGAACAAAGAAGCCATGACGAGATGGTGCATGGTAGTGTTGGTATGGGTGGCATCGTCCAGGTACTGGTTCATATACCCCAACTCGGCCCTGAAGTTTGGGTTGAAGGTCCAGCCCGCCCCTGCAAACGCACGGTTTTGGTCGAAGCCGGACTGGCCGCCTGCCGGCGTCGAATTGGCGCGCACGAACACTTCGTCCCAGGTGATCAGGCTCAGGCGCGGTTCGAACTCCAGCGGGTGCATGAAGCGGCAACTGTCTCGGCCTGAAGCGGACGTCGCCGTTGTTGCCGGGCAGGAAATTGGCTTCGAACAGTATCCTGTAGGTGAACGTCCCGAAGTCCGTCGGCAGCACATAGCGGAAACCCGGCCACAAATCCTGCTGTTGGACGGAAGCCTTACCCACGTTTTGCGTGGGCAGGTAGGTGTAGCCCGCCCAAATCGTGGCTCGGTCGCTGAGGGAATAGCCGACGGCGGTGCGGAACAGTCCTTGATACCAATGATCCCAATTGTCATCCCAGCGGGATTGCATCTCCAACCAGAGCCGTACCTTTTCCAAGCTAGGGTCCAGCGACTTCAGGTTGCCCTCGCCGACGGCTTGCAGCCAAGCGCCGCTATCCTGCAACAAGTCATCTGCCACAGAGGCAGAGGAATGAATCGCTGCATAACCTAATAAGGCTGTGGCAAGGCAAGTTGACTTAATTTTTGTGTTGCTCATCTCTCTACACCTTTTGTTTTTATTAATTTAATGGTTGCCCAACGAAGGCAGGCAAGTTATAGAAGAGTGTGTAGCCTAGGCGTCCGCCGAGCATCACCCCAGGACACAGTAAAAGATTGAATCCTCAACTTGGCTCGCGCTCAGATCGACCTTCCCCTGTTCAGCCCGTTTGTGGGCCAGTCACCAAGCGGAACCGATACCGATCACATACATCACAGTTCATACCAGTGGACATGCAGGGGGCCTAAGCTAAAGGCGACAGAATCAATGTTGGGCTAGACAAGCATGATAGCCGTGGTTAATTCGGTGATGGCATGGGCTTCAAGGTTTTCAAATCCGTCGCCGTCGTTTTCAGTTCCTGCGCCGACATGGCCACCAATCCCTTGCTGATAAGGTATCCTTTTGGGCCTAATGCCTTCTCGCTGGTGAATTCGGCGAGGAAGGCTTGGAATCCAGGGATTCTGGTTACATGGGCCTTTTTCACATAAAAAAACAATGGGCGTGCAAGCGGATAGCTTTGTGTCGCGATGCTTTCATAATCCGGTGCCACGCCTTCAAGTTTCAAAGTCTGGAGGTGGGATGCGTTTTCTTTCAACCGGCTGTAGTTGATGATCCCAACAGTTTCCGGATTGGAGTAGTCAAGCCTGTCAGTAATCATTTCGCCGGTTTCCTCGACGTAGACACCGTCCTCGCGGATATTGTCGCAAGCGCGTTTGTATTCCTTCCCGTTATTCGCTTTTTTTGCCGCCAGAAGCGGGTATTTGTTGCAACCTGCCTCCAATACGGCTTCGGCGAAAACCTCCGTGAAGCCCGAATTGGAAGGGGGTCCAAATACCTCTATCTTTACGTCGGGCAAGGCGGGATCTATTTGTTTCCAGGTTTTATAAGGGTTGGTGACTAACTTGTCGCAAGATTCATTGCAGGCAGGGTCGGGAACCTGTTTGGCAAGGGCCAAATACAGGTCTTTGAGGGTCAACCCCATCATTGGCTTGGCTTTTTTGTTGACTACGATGACGAGGGCATCGTAGCCGATTTTACCTTCCACAATGTCCCCTACGCCGTTAGCCTGGCAAATATCAAATTCCCTTTTCCTAATGGGCCGGAAGGCATTCACGATATCAGGATAGTCCATGCCCGTTCCTTCACAAAACATTCTAAACCCCCCATTGGTCCCGTCGGATTCCAGCAAAGGGCGTTTTAGCTTGACGCTTTTCTCGATTTTGCCCGCTGCTGCTTCCGTGAAAGGTGCCACAGTGGTCGATCCGACAATATACAAGTAATTTCTTGGCCCATCTGCCAAAGCCGCGTCAACGAAGCCCATGGTGGATAGTATGGCGACCCATAGAATATGTCTTTTTTTCATCTACGATGTATTTGCCATGGTCGTTTGTAACTCGTTGAAAAGAAATCTTGACTGAATTAAGACAAATATTGTGCCAAGCTTCATGGCTTCGTATAACAAACTGATTTATATTATTTTATGTCTCGCCAGATGGAAAGAGGTAAGAAAAATGACCGTCTCCTGCTTGGATGGATGATGCTTATCAACCAACGGAACTGTTAATTTGCACCACCCCAAATCGGGGGAACTAGCTTTCCCGATAGGTTTGCCGAAGGGGCTTGCCTATGACTAGGAGGGGAATCTGCTTTATCGACGATACACGCCTATGTTGCTTGTTGTTGTTACAGCGGCGTGGGGAGTTGCGTGCGAGCTGACCAAAGCATTGCAAATGTCGCAACCAAACATTTCCCTCACATGGCATTGTTGCGCACTTGCCGCTTGCTGCAAGACTGTAGGCAAGTGGCCTGGGTCTATTACAAACTTGTCTGACTGTGCTTTGGCTGTTTTAACCAGTGCCACAGATGGCTTCACCATGGCTGACAAACAGACTACGCAGGCTTGGCTGATTACTATTTTGTAGCCACCCGCTTCAACTTGTTCGGAAGACAAAAAAGGGCTTGCATTACTAAGATGACCGGTCGTATTATATCTCTATGATGAAAAAAACATCCAAACATCTCACACGGGAAAAACTGCTCGACCAAGGTGTCGTGATGTTCACAGAACATGGTTTCCATGGCGTGGGCCTTCAAGACATCCTCAATAGCGTTGGAGTTCCCAAGGGTTCCTTTTATAACTACTTCACCAGCAAGGAGGAATTCTGCGCGGCCTCTATCGCTCATTACATCGAGCCATACATCATACTTCTGGACGGTTGGCTGAAGCGCCCGGGAATGGACGCTCTAGCCGCGCTGGAAGGATATTTCGGCGAATTGACCAGTGAGTTGGGACGAAGGAACTTCAGTGGAGGGTGCTTATTGGGCAATCTCATCGGTGAAGTGGGGGACACCAGCGAAACTTGCCGTGTAGCCTTGGGCATTGCCGTGCATAGGTACCGCGACAAATTAAGCGAAGGCATTGAACGCGGTCAGCGCGAAGGCGTTTTTCGCATGGATGTAAAAGCCGATGATATGGCTGACTTCCTGTCCGATGCATGGCAAGGCGCATTGCTTCGCATGAAGATCGAGCGATCAACCCGACCGTTGGAAGCCTGTTGTAAGAATATACTGCGGGGGTATTTCAGGTACATTGCCCCCGACGAAGCCATGATCCGGGAACATGCCGAGCAAGGCGGATTTCCGGCCAACAGCATTCGTCAGATTGTGACGAAGATAGACCCTTGCACGGCGGAATGATGCCCGGTCACTCGGGTTTATAATAAAAATGAAGAGAGGTAATGCAAAAATGAACAAGAAAATTATGCAGACAATTCGCGGACTATTAACCGGCTTCGCTGTCGCCGGTCTATTGGGTCTTGCCACCCTCCCCGCCACAGTGCTTGCCGATGAGACCTGCGCATCACCCTACATGAAAAAAATCACCGGACAAGAAGACTATGTCTATGTCTGGACCTTGGGCGAGGAAGGCATAGGCGACGAGCAGGACAAACTGGTCACTGTCGATGTCAATCCGAAATCGAACCAATACGGCAAGGTCGTCCATCAGTTTTCCGTCGGCGGGCGCAACGAGGCGCACCATTCCGATTTCACCGATGATCGGCAGTACCTGTGGGCCGGTGGCTTGGACACCAGCAAAATTTTTGTCTTTGATGTCAAAACCGACCCGTCCAAGCCAAAACTGCACAAAACCATCAGCAACTTTGTTGAAAAATCGGGCGGCGTGGTTGGCCCGCATACCATGTACGCGCTGCCAGGGCGGATGATCATCACTGGGCTGTCCAACAATAAAGACCATGGCGGGCGCACCGCATTGGTCGAGTACACCAACGAAGGCGAATACATTGCCACCCACTGGGTACCCACCGACAGCGACCTAGGTGGCGCGGTTAAGACCGGCAAATATGCCGACGGCTACAACTATGACGTGCGGGCCTTGCCCCGCAAGAACCTTCTGGTGACCTCATCCTTCACCGGCTGGAACAATTACATGATGGATTTTGGCAAGATGCTGGCCGACCCGGAAGCAATGAAACATTTCGGCAACACCGTCGTAACCTGGGACTTGCACACCAAGCAGCCGAAGAAAGTATTCGACGTGCCGGGTGCGCCGCTGGAAATCCGTTGCGCGTGGGGCGAGACGCATAACTATTGCTTCACCACCACCGCGTTGACCTCGAAAATCTGGTTGATCCACGAAGATGCCAAAGGCGAATGGCAGGCCAAAGACGTGGCCGACATCGGCGACCCGTCCAAAATACCCTTGCCGGTGGATATTTCCATCTCCAACGACGATCAGCGCCTATGGGTGAACACGTTCATGGACGGCAATACCCGTTTGTTTGACATTTCCAACCCCGACAAACCGAAGCAGATCTACGAAAAGCATATTGGCTCCCAGGTCAACATGGTGTCTTCGAGTTGGGACGGCAAACGGCTGTATTACACGACTTCGTTGCTTGCCAATTGGGACAAGAAAGGCAAGGATAACGAGCAATTCCTGAAACTGTTCCATTGGGACGGCAAGGAATTGAAGGAGCAGTTCGCCATCGACTTCCACGCCGAAAAACTGGGCCGCCCACATCAGATGCGGTTTGGGGCGCATGCCTTGTATTCTAGTGTGGCCAGCAAGTCTGGGCGGGCTGTGGCTAAGGCGGAATAGTGATGTTGTAGGGGCGAGTTCTAGGGCGGGTTTGGAACCCGCCCCTACTATACGTTGCGCCTTTGCGTCGTTGCGTGATATTTTTTCTGTTTTAGAATAATAAGGATCATAGCCATGTCATCACCCGCCGAAGAGATTTGGGCGATTTTGCGCGAAGTCGCCGCATCGCAAAAAGAAACCGACAAAAAAATCAAAGAAGTGACTGCCAGCATCGGTAAACTGGGAAACCGGCTCGGCGATTTCATCGAAGACGCGGTTCGCCCCGCCGCCGTGCGCCTGTTCCGGGAGCGGGGCATTGAAGTCCATGAGGTTTACCAAAATGTCAGTTCACAGCGAGGCGATGAAGGCATTGAGATCGATTTGATGGTAGTCAATGACTTGGATTTAGTCGCCGTCGAATGCAAAAGCAATCTAAAACAGCAGGACGTGGACGAACATCTGGCGAGGTTGGCGAAAATCAAACGGCTATTGCCGAAACATGCCAACTCACGGGTTATGGGCGCGGTCGCGGCGATGTTGATTCCCGACAATGTGGCACGTTACGCCTATAGCAAGGGATTGTTTGTCATTGGTCAAAGCGGCGAGCATTTGGAAATCCGCAATGATGCCGAGTTCAAGCCGGCAGTTTGGTGATGCATTGCGTTTCTCCGACTCTCTTTTTGATCGTTCCCTCGCTCCGGCGTGGGAACGCCTAGTGGTTGTTGTGCGGTAATCTTCCTGTCAAACCCACAACGCGGAGCGTCTTAGATTTGGTCCACTCGTTGGAACGTGGGAACCATCAAAAATAGGCTAATAATGGACATCCAACAGAATCAAGTCAGTACCCTTCTTGATGCAGTACGGGAAGTGATGGAGTCGAGCAAGCGTGAGAGTTGCGAAAAAGTTCGTAAGTTACTTTCCAGCAAAATTATCCGTGATGGGATTGCGGAACGAAAAGTCCGCCAGCGTTTGACGGCGGAACGTTTCAATGTTTTCGACGCACTTTGGCTAGAACGCAGAGAAATATATCACTCGCGTTTTATTGCCTATCTACTAGACCCAGGATCAAGCCACGATCAGGGTACAGTTTTTCTCGACTCTTTTTTAACGTTGTTGGGTTCAAAGTGCAATGCGTTGCAAGCAGCGGGTTTGCATAACAGCATAAAGTATCATGCACCCCGTGTCATCCCAGAATCTGGGGCAGATGAACATGGGCGGATTGACATCGTCATTTATCTACGGGATGCGATCATTGCCATTGAAAATAAAGTCGGTGCAGAAGAAGGGGATAATCAAATTCCACGCTATCGCAACTGGCTTGATAAGCAAATTCGCGAACAGCATAAATATCTTGTTTTTTTGACACACGACGGTCGATTTCCTGTGGGCGGAAAGGACAAAGTGAATTTTTGCCTTTCCTATGCGGATATTGCCGAATGGCTTGGTTTGGCAATCGACCACATCCCCAAAACAGCCACACCATTGCTAGAAACTATCAACCAATATCGACAGCTTTGCTTGCGCATTGCCCACCCAGAAGGCCATGAAATGACTCAATTCAACCAAGACACCTTAAAACTTCTCCAGCAACCCAATAATCTTGAAATAGCCTTGGAAATATCCACACATCTGGAGCATCTGAAAGCCGAGATAAAGAATAATTTTAAGAATAATGTCGTCAAAATTCTTGAAAATAAGCTTAATGAGAAAAACCTGTCAGATCATTGGATTGCAAGCACTAAAGAACTTCGAAATGTATTCGGAATCCGCACCCATCGAGATACAAGTGACGCGACTATGAATTACCAATGTGGAGTACAAAAACTATTTGTCGGAGGATGGTTTGGCTGGCAACGTCCTTTTATACGAATTCCGAAAGGTACGCTATTTGATACAAAAAATATCACTGCTGATATGAAAAGTAATAGGTATAGAGGTGCTGAAGATTGGTGGGTAGGATGGAAGCCATTGAATCATGAATTTAATAATTTCAATACAGATACCATCCTTGCCATAAACGACGATAACTCTAGTCAACACCACCCTCTCGCAAAGCAACTTGCCGAAGAAATTTGGAATCTGTTCATAATTTACCATGCGGAGATTGAAGCACTGGAAAGCTTCAAAAGCATGGGACGCACACCATGACACTGAAGGATACAGTTGCGCTCTTCCTGATACTCGCTATGATAGGTTTGGCATTGTCCACCACTACCGGACTAGCCGACCAATCGCCAGACTTGGCACCGGGCTATTCTCCCCTGCCTTTCCCTGTCCCCAAACCCGGCAGTTATCAATTACCAGCAATGGGTTCCGCCGCCGATGGCAAAGTATTGGATTCAGACGGCAAGGCGATGAATCTACACGACCTATACGGCGACAAAATCATCCTGCTAGGCTTCATCTATGCCACTTGTGATGATGTCAACGGTTGCCCGTTGGCAACTTCGGTCTTCATGAAAGTCAAAGCCAAGCTGAAAACCTCGCCAGAACTGGCCGGGAAGCTTCGTTTGATAACCTTGAGCTTCAACCCCGAGCATGACACGCCGCAGGCCATGGCTCATTATGGACAGGCTTTCCAAGATGCCGGGGTGGAATGGCGTTTCCTCACCACTGCCTCGGAAGCGGACATCCAGCCCATCCTCAAGGCATACGGCCAGTCGGTGGAAAAGGAATTCGACGAAAAAGGCCAACCCACAGGCAAATTCTCCCATTTACTGCGGGTCTTTCTAATCGACCAGCACCAGCAGATCCGCAATGTTTACACGGTGTCTGTGCTGCATCCCGATACGGTGGTTGCGGATATCCAGACCTTGCTCATGGAAACAGGCGAAACGGCTAAAAAACCCACGCAACCCGCCGATGCCGCAAAAGCGGATTTGCTGCGCCCCGGTGATGACAAGTCCGGCTATGAATCCAAACAATACCAAACCCATTCTGTGGCCTTGGCCCAGCGCAAAGGCAAGCCTGCCGATTTGCTCAAACTCGCCCTAAACCCACCCTTAGGTCTGCCAAAAGTACCTACGCCTAAAGACAATCCTTTAAGTCAGGAGAAGATTGAATTGGGACGCAAGCTATTCTTTGACCGGCGGCTGTCCTTGAACAATACCTTTTCCTGCGCCATGTGCCATATCCCGGAACAGGGCTACACCAGCCAGGAACAGGCGACGGCGGTGGGTGTGGAAGGCCGCACGGTGCGGCGCAATTCGCCGACGCTCTACAACGTGGCTTACGCGGAAAGGCTGTTTCATGACGGGCGGGAGAGCACCCTGGAGAATCAAGTGTGGGGTCCGTTTTTGGCGCACAACGAAATGGCTAACCCTTCCATCGGCTTCGTGATCGACAAGCTCAAAGCCTTATCCGATTACCGGGGCTTGTTTGAAAAAGCCTTCCATCGCGGCCCGTCCACGGAAACCGTGGGCCAAGCCATCGCCAGTTACGAACGGACGCTAATCTCAGCCAATTCGCCTTTTGATCGTTGGCATTACGGCAAACAACCGGGAGTTTTGAGTGAGCAAGCCAAAAATGGGTTTGATTTGTTCTCCGGCAAGGCCGGCTGCTCCCGCTGCCATGTCATCAATGATAGTCAAGCCCTGTTCACCGACAATCAATTGCACAACACTGGCTTGGGTTATCGGGAGAGCATGAAGAAACAACCGGCCAAACAGCCTGTGCAAGTCGCGCCAGGCATCAGCTTCGACATGGACACGGCAGCCATTGGTGCTGTGGGCGGGGAAAAGCAGAACGACCTCGGTTTGTACGAAATCACCCAGAACCCGGCAGACCGATGGAAATACAAGACACCAAGCTTGCGCAATATTGCCCTCACCGCGCCTTACATGCACAACGGAGTGTTGGCGACTTTAAAGGATGTGCTGGAATTTTATAATAAGGGAGGTGAGCCGAATGAGAATCTGGACCCGCTCATCAAGCCCTTGGGGTTAAGCGAAACAGAGATCAATGCGCTGGTGGAGTTTCTGCAAGCCTTGACCGGGGACAATGTTGAAACACTTGTGCTTGATGCCTACGCCGCACCGGTGGGAAACGCTCACTGAGCCGTAAACTCCATAAACTCACCCATCGGGCTGAACGATGACCAAGGCCTAAAACATCTACTGCCAACCTCCGCCAAGCGATTTATAGATATCCACCATTGCAATAATTTGCTTCTGTTTCGTTTCGATTAGCTCTCTTTTGGCATCCAAAGCATCCCGTTGAGTTAATAACACATCCAAATAGTCTGTACGGGCAGATTTGAATAGCTGGGTAGCTACCTCTATTGATTGGACAAGTGAGTCGACTTGATTTCTTCTAAGATTATAGTTTTTATCCAAATTATCTATGTTTGAAAGTTGATTTGCCACTTCAGTGTAGGCATTGATAATGCTTTGCTCATACTCATAAGCTGCCTGAATCTGTTTAGCATTCGCGTTTTTATATTCTGCTATGATGGCATTCTTATTAACCAGTGGGGCCGCTACCTCTCCAGCGACCATGGCAGCTAATGACTCCGGCGTATTTATCAGATATTTAAGAGCAAAAGCATCAAACCCTATCCCTGCTTTTATGCCAAAGGATGGATAGAAATTCGCTCTAGCCACCTCTATATTTAATTTCGCTGCCGATAGCTCAAGCTCCGCTTTCCTAATATCAGGTCTGTTTTGGAGCAACTGTGATGGAATGCCTGCTTGAATTAATTTTGGTTTGATATCCATAAAACCAGTTGAAGCTCGCTGGATAGGCTGTGGCACCCTTCCTAACAGAAAGTTGATTCGATTTTCAACCACGGTGATCTGTTGCTTTATTTCATATCTTTTGCCTTGGTTTTTTGCGACTTCCGCTTCGTAACGTTTGACCGCAAGTGTAGTTGCCCGTGCATAAAACTGTAATTGTTTTACCATCTCCAAACCATTTTGCTGGATGGCAATATTTTGCTCTAAATTCTCAAGCTGATTGTCCAATGCCATCAGTTCATAGTACGCGTGTGCAACTTCAGCGACCAGATTAGTTATTAAAAAGTTTTTACCTTCACTTGAAGCCATGTACTCCAGCACAGCCACCTGCGCCGAATTTCTCAACTTTTTCCAAATATCAATTTCCCAAGTTGAAAATAGCCCAAATTGATAATCGCCTAAGAACGTAGGGAATGCCTGGTCATTTGGTAATCTTAGACTTTCTTCGACAGCTCCGAGCCGCGTGAACTTGCCGATTTTATCGCCTCCTACTCCAGTACCAAAATTAACAAAGGGCAAATACGCACCTTTACGCGATTGAATCTCGTTTTCTGCAACGCTGATACGCTGCATCATGATATTCACTTCTTTGTTATTAACAACCGCTATGTCTATCAAGCTTAATAAATTCGGATCGTCGAAAAAATCCCTCCATTTTACCTTAGCCGTATTTTCCTGTATTGAAAGTCCCGGTTTAAAGCGATCAGGAAGATGGGTGTCTTCATTTTTTATGGTCAATTCTGGGATACCACAGGACTGTAACATCAGCCCCACTACGCCTAACACCATAAGATGAAAAACTTTAATCATAATCCTTTTCATCCCCCGAAGCATATTCATCATTCGAAACGTAGCGATAACTTTCTGTTAAAGGGGCAAAGTCCTCGTTTTTGACCAAGGTTTTGCCTTCCATCATTGTGGCGAAAAGGTAATAAAGCCCTGGAATAAGAATGACACCAAACACGGTCCCGAAAAGCATCCCGCCTAGGGAAGAAGTACCAATCGTTCTATTACCGACTGCCCCCGCCCCCGTTGCAACCACCAAGGGTATCAACCCGGCGATAAACGCAAAGGATGTCATCAAAATCGGGCGAAAACGCGCTTTTGCGCCCGCAATCGCCGCATCTCTAACGGACATGCCCTGCTCGTGCTTCTGAACCGCGAATTCCACAATCAATACCGCATTTTTGCCGAGCAATCCAACTAGCATCACCAGCCCCACTTGGGAATAGACATCGTTGGCAAGGCCCAATTGTTTCAGCAGGAAGAACGATCCAAAAAGACCCGCAGGCAGAGAAAGCAACACGGCCAGTGGCAAGATAAAGCTTTCGTACTGTGCCGCTAACACTAGGTATACAAACATTAAAACGACACCGAAGATCACCATTGCTTCGTTGCCTCGGGCGGCTTCTTCAAACGACAAACCTTCCCAAGCAATGTCATAACCATGCGGCAAGGTAGCGGCTGCGACTTCTTTAACGGCCTTGATTGCATCGCCGGTCGTATAGCCAGTGGCTGGTTCGGCACGGATAGCCGCCGAGTTATAGAGGTTGTAACGCGTGATCTCGTTGGGGCCTTGCCTTTTCTTTATGGTCATGAAGGCGGAATATGGCACCATATTGCCTTCTTCATTTTTCACATAGTAGTTCAAGATGTCCGAAGGGAAGCGCCTGAATTCGGGCGAGGCTTGGGCGTAGACCTTAAAAAAGTTATTGAAGCGGATAAAGCCTTGCTCGTAGGTGCTGCCGATCATGATGTCCAAGTTATCCATGGCTTTGTTGATGGAAACGCCTTTTTGCATGGCGAGCTTGTTGTCTATGACCAGTTCGTACTGCGGATAATTGGCGGCATAAAAGGTAAATAAACCGGTTAATTCCTTGCGCTTGCGTAGTGCAGCCATGAATTCCTGATTAACCTTGTCAAACGCGTGATAATCCGTATCCATGTTCTTATCCAATAACCGCAATGCCAAGCCGGAAGCCGCGCCGTAGCCTGGGACTGCAGGAGGTTGAAAAAACTCAATAACGGCACCAAAATCATGCGTTTTTTCCTCCAATTCTCGAATGACATCTTGCACGGACACCTTACGCTCAGACCAATCTTTCAGGTTGATGATACAGGTGCCGGCGTTGGAGCCGCGTCCTTCTGTGAGCACTTCATAGCCTGCCAACGAAGAAACCGATTGTACGCCGTCAATTTTTTCGGCTACAGTTTCCAGTTCCCGCGCCACTTGGTTGGTCAACTCCAGCGTTGAACCAGGCGGTGTTTGAATGATGGCGTAAATCATGCCTTGGTCTTCTCCGGGAATAAAACCAGCGGGCAAGGTTTGATTCACCATGTAAATGCCGAAGGAAAACCCGCCCAATGCCAAAAATGTGACGATGCGCCGGGTGACCACGACATTCAGCAGCTTAACGTAGCGCCCCGTGACCTTTTCAAAAATAGAGTTAAAGGCGTTGATGAAAAGGCTTATCGGCGTTTTTCGTTTAGGCTGATCGTGGGTATTTTTAAGGATCATCGCGCATAAAACCGGGGCAAGCGATAAAGCGACGACCGCTGAAATCACGATCGAAGAGGCCATCGCGATGGAGAACTGCCGATAAAATACGCCGACCGGCCCGGACATAAAGGCAAGGGGGATAAATACCGAGGTCATGACCAGGGTGATCGCAATAATGGCACCTCCGATTTCCCCCAAGACTTTTTGCGAAGCGACATAAGGGGAAACATGTTCAGCCTCCATTTTGGCATGCACCGCTTCGACCACCACAATCGCATCATCGACCACGATACCAATCGCCAAAACCAAGGCAAACAATGTAATCAGGTTAATGGAAAGCCCGAACGCCGACATCACGGCGAAGGCGCCAATCAGCGAAACCGGCACTGCGAGGATCGGGATCAAGGTGGAACGCCAGTCGCCCAAGAAAACAAAAACTACCAAGGCCACCAGTACGAACGCTTCCCCTAGGGTGTGCAGGACTTTTTCGATGGAAGCATCAACGAATCTCGACACATCGTAGTTGATTTCGTAGTCCATGCCTTCCGGAAAAGAGGCTTTCAATTCTTTCAATTTTTCCTTAACGTCTTCAATGACCTTGCGGGCGTTACTTCCGTAGTTTTGCTTAAGCACGATGGACGCAGAAGGGAACGAATCTTTATCCGAGTAAATATCATAAAACTCGCTGCTTAGATCGACTTTGGCAATGTCTTTAAGGTGTAATATCTCGCCTTCCGAGTTGGCCCGGATGATAATGTCTTCATACTGTTCCGGCTTGTTGTACCGTCCTTGATAGATAAGCACATACTCTTTGGATTGGGCGGCAATGCCCGTGCTTTGGCCTATCCGGCCCGGCCGGCCAATAATGCTTTGATTTGCAATGGACTCCATCACTTCTTCTATCGAGACGCTATAGGCTCTCATCCGGTCTGGATTCAGCCAAATTCGCATCGCATATTGGCGGCTACCCAATATTTTGGCTTGGGCAATGCCAAAGACACGCTGGATTTCTGGAATAACATTAGCGTATGCATAGTTAAATAAAAATTTCTGGTCAGCATTTTTGTCTTTGCTGTAAAGGTTGATGTACATAAGCATGCTGGGCTGCACCCTTTCGACGATCACCCCTTCCAACTGCACCAGCTTGGGCAGCCGGTTCATGACCTGATCCAGGCGCGTCTTCACGTTAACCATCGCTATGTTAGGATCAACGCTCAGATCGAAAATCACTTGAATAGTCGCTTCACCAGCACTGGTCGCATCTGAGATGATGTATTTCATGCCCGGAACGCCGTTAATGGCACGTTCAATCGTAATCAGGGACGATTGCACCAGTACATCGGCACTGGCACCGGGAAACGCCAAGGAAACAATCACACGGGGCGGTGCTATATCAGGAAATTGTGATACGGGCAATGATCGGACCGCCAATAAGCCCATGAACAGAAACGCTAGTGATAGCACGATCGCCATCACCGGTCTCTTGATAAAAATACTAAACATAGTTAATCACTGCCTAAAAGATTACTCGGTATATAATTCCAACTCTGAGCGAACCTTTTCAGGTGGCCTTAAATCGATTTTCACCTCTTGTCCGGGATGGACTTTGCGCAAGCCTTCAAGCAAGACTTTGTCATCGTCCTTCAATCCATCTTTAACGATAGACATATGCGGTAAATCGGCTTCGATCTTGATCAGTCTTTGCTCCAGTTTTTCTTCATTATTGACGACATAGACATAGGTTTTATCCATGACCTCAAACACCGCTTTTTGAGGAATGATCAAAGCGTTTTTGTAGGGTTTGGCCATTAAAATCGTTCCCGTCTCTCCATGCCTGAGAAGTTTGTCAGGGTTGGAGAACGTGGCGCGGAATTCGATATTACCGGCGGTATTATCAAAATCAGCTTCAATCGTCTCAATTACCCCAGGTTGATTATAAGTCTGACCATTAGCCATTTTCAGTTGCACTTTAACGGGAGCATCGTCATGCTTGTGCATCTTATAATCTAGATATTCCGATTCTGGGACATTGAAATATACCCATAACTTGCTGATGTCAGACAGCGTGGTCAACAAAGCACCCTCGTCAAGAAGACTGCCGCTTCTAACCTTCAAATGATCCATAATCCCATCAAAAGGCGCATTGATATCGGTGAAGCTTAAGTGAGTTTCCATCAATTTAACCTCCGCATTGGCCTTGTCTAATTTTACTTTTGCCAAAGCCAACTCATTGGCTGATACGATATTTTTATCAGCCAACCCTTTTGTATTAAGGTATTCGATATTCATGGTATTAGCCTCGGCTTGCGCTTTTAAAAGCTCTGCCTGATAGATGTTTGGCATGATTTTGAACATGGGTTGCCCCTTGTTCACCATTTGCCCTTCATCCACAAAGATATTCTGCAAATAGCCTCTTTCCAAAGCGCGAACCTCAATATGTCTAATGGCATGAATCTGACAGACATATTCTTTCGTGACAGAAGTGTCTTCACGGATCGGTGTGGTTGCCTCCAGTTTAGGCATTTCTTCCTTTTTTTCGGTTTCTGCTTGATGGCAACCACTTAACAGGGTGATGATTAAGCATAGAACTACAGATGCTTTAGCGATCATTTTTGTGATTCTTTTGGTGCGGTTAAACCTGACAGGCTGTTGACAAAAGCTGCTTTTGTGAAATTAGTGACGTAGAACAGGACCATTGCCGCAGGCAGGTCGTTTAATTCAAAGCAAGCATTAACCATACCAAATTCCTAGCTTCATAATTCTTGATAGATTTAGTCTGGTTTTGCCTAGAAAGATTCTTAAGAGTGGTTGTAAAGAACCAGTCTAGTCTGATTTATTCCACACTAAAGTGTTCCCATTCACCCTTTCCCTTGCCATACTGATAGCGACGGGCATCTGTATCGGCGTGGCGAACCTGATGGTTTTTTTCATTCGGGCCCTTGAACTGTCAGCCATGCTCGTTCCCTCTGCCATCCTGCTTTACGCTGTTCATGCACTCAGCCGTTATTGAAACCATGGGATTTCCATTGGACTACCGTTGCCAGATTATTCATGAAATTGATTATGACCGCTTACAGCTTCAAGAGCGTAACGGTGACAGAGTGATGATGCATTTAGTGATGCGTGCTGGCCGCTCAAACGAATCAAAGCAGGCGTTTTACAAGAAAGTAGTGGATAATCTGGCTGTCAAATTTCATAGGAGAGTTTATTATGCTAATATCAAAAGAACTAAAACTTTATGCACTTATAGCTTTTATTGTCATCGTTACAGGCTGCAATTTTCAACAGCCAGACTATGTGAAAGTCATAACCGCGACTGAATTAAACCAACTCATGCAAAAGGAGGATATATTCCTTGTTGACGTTCATACACCCGAACAGCGGCATATAAAAGGAACTGACCTTTTTATTCCTTATAACGAAATCAAGAAATACCAAGACAAACTTCCTAAAGATAAAAACACAGCCATCTATTTGTATTGTGAAGGCGGACCTATGGGGAATGCGGCGGCAAGGTCTCTTTATGAGCTAGGCTACCATAACTTAACCAATCTTCAGGGGGGAGAAGATGCTTGGAGAGAGCGCAACTTTCCCTTGGAATAAGTAGGCGCATTGAACTAACTCAAAGTTGATATTACAACTTTGATAATTATCTCATTCAAACATTAGACTTTATCGGAAAACCATTCATCCATCAGCCCGGAAGACCTCAGCCTTGCAATGTCCTCCGGGCCGCCACATCCCAAAGCAAAACCGGCTCTAGCCATTAAACATTGCTGCAAACCCCGGCGGGTTTCGGCCATGACATCGGCACTACCCCACGGCATGCCGGTGAACAGGCGGGCTTCGGCCCGCCTCAGCCCAACCAGCACATAGCCGCCATCCTCTGCGGGCAGGAACACGGCATCGTTGCCTTCCCGCAAAGCGGTCGCGGCCATCTGCAAATGCTCGCATGTCAATGCGGGACCGTCGGTCCCGATCAATAACACGGGATTTTTAGCGCATAGCTGATCGAACACGGCGAACATGCGCGTTCCCAAGGGGGGATTCGATCCTGAGCTTTGTTAACCACTTATCGCTTTTTTGACTGTAGTAAAGGCCACGTACCATCCAGTCCAGCGAACGGTTAAACCGATTAATATCTACTTTGAGGGCATCGTCGAGTTAGCCGCCCTCGCCGCGCACCAAAACCTCTCAGCCAAGTTCAATGCGGCTCTTGGAGTTCCTGCCTAGGGCTTTTGCATGACGGGGTTTGAAGTCCAACGGTACAGAAACGTACGCTAAGGACCGTCAATGTTTTCCGTTGGCTGGTTTAGCGGCCGGAGTTGCCCTTTCATTACCTGCTCTGCCAGTGTAAACGAGTAATCCCCGAGCACATTAATATGCCC
>CAIZPP010000092.1 GCA_903934875.1 uncultured Methylococcaceae bacterium | reverse complement strand
GAGTGTTTTGATAGTGATGCCAATTATACGAAGAGCTAGATTTTATAATGGCGTTTCACTCAAAAGATAACGAATCAGTTTGCGTTTAGTTTTTTTTTGATAAAACACTAGAATTAAAGGCCCGTGGTGTGCAAGGCCGTAAGGCGCAATAGCGGTACTCCGCGTATTGCGCCGAATGGGGGAAGCAAAGATCAAAAGCCATGCAACCCCGGCTTCCTTTCCTTGTCCCGGCCGCCCAACAGTCATGAAATTTTGTTGCTCCCCCGACGATGAAAGTTGCAAAATCCTTTCATGGCAACCGGTCGCTCAAGCGGACGCAGGTTGTGCATTTGGCTTCGTAGCGGGGCTTTACCGCCGCGCCGCTTAGCTCGGGCGTTAGATTTTTTATTAAATTACTCCTATGCCATTAATCAAGAAAAGTCTTTCCGATCTTGCAATAGATGTTGCTAGAAGCACACAAGCACGGATACTATGTATTTAGTAAGTATCCAGCCGGACCACGGTTTCGCCCTATTGCCTATTCGTCCTTTTTCTGATCCCGCCTCAACGGCAGCAACTCGTCAATGCGGCTGTTGGGCCAAGTTGGAAGCTTTTCCAGGGTGTCATTGAGCTGAGTTCACACCTGAATCGGCGCACGCTGAACGGAGACTCCCACAACGCTATCATTTCGAGTGGTTGGCGAAGCGAGCCATGAAGAAATTCCCCACTCTTGCCCGTGCACGTGGCTCGCAGGGTTCGCCTGAGCCAAGGTCGGGCAACCTGTTTTCCGTTGCCCGACTTTCCATGCCGTCTACCCAAATGTCGGGCGAAGCGCAAGGAGACGCGCCCGCCCCTAATTTTTTGCCGCAATAGCTTCGGCAACCTCATGCAGCGACCTAAACGTCATTACCGCCAGTTGTAGCGATTCATTGTCAGGTTGCGCGTTCACCAACAAGGGAATCATTCCAGCTCTGGATGCTGCCAATAGTCCGACGGCGGAATCCTCAAGCACTAGGCATTCGCGAGCATCCATCCCCATGAGTCTTGCCGCATGGAGAAACAAATCAGGCTCCGGCTTGCCGGCTGCGACTTGGTCACGGGTTACCGCCAAAGGAAAATGCTTGTGCAGTCCACTTAGGCGCAGGCATTGCGAAGCGCTGTGCCCGTCGCTGTTGGTCGCCAAAGCGTAAGGGATACGGCAGCGAATTAGCAATTCAAGCAGGGTGGTTAACCCCGGCATTGGGGAAATGCCTAGCGATTCCACCTGTTCATGCCAAAACTGAGTGGACAGTAGGCGAAAGCGCTGGCTATCGAATTTTGCACCTATGGCTTGCCGCAAGGCCGATTCCACCCCGTCGGCAGGGTGGCCTTGGATTGTCCGCAGCAATTCGTCCTCAAGATGCGCTCCGAAGGTGGCGGCCGCCTGCCTCCACGCAAATATGATGGAAGGGCCAGAGTCTATCGCCAGACCGTCCATGTCGAAGATAACAGCGCTGAATTTAGGCAAAAGCTGATCCATCGTCATGCCGGACAAGATCGTCATTTCATGCTTGCTGATGGTAAGCAAATTCAGCCATCCCTAGACTCCTGTCACCACCCGGCAGGAAGAGGTTTTAGGATATGAATGACTTTACCCTGTAATGACAGATACCCCCCCAGGGTTAAGTCCTTCATTATCTTGCTTACCATCTCGCGGGACGATCCTACCTGGTTCGCCAGTTCTTGGTGGCTAATTTTTTCGACAATGACTAATTCATCATTTTGAACCACTGCCAAATGATGAAGCGCCTTTGACAAGCGGGTATAGACATCGCTTAGGGCAAGGCCCCGTACGTTGTCCGTGAGGCTGCGGATACGCCGCGTCAATCCACGCATGACCCCAAGTGCCGCATCTTCTGGATTGTTGACAAGCCAGGCTACGAATGCCTTTTTTGGAATCACGGCGCAAATGGTTGGTTCGACGGTGACAATCGAGGCAGAGCGTGGCTTGTCATCAAGTAAGGAAAGTTCGCCAAAATAAGAGCCGCTTCGCTGGATGGACAATGTCACACTTTTGCCAGATTCGCTGTCGAGATAAACGCGCACTTTGCCCGACAATATGATGAATAGGGGGCCGGCAGCGTCGCCTTCGCTAATGATTAGGCAATTTTTGCCGAAGCTCTTCTTCTTTGCACATTCGGCCAGTATCGTCAAAGCCGGTTCTGGCACTTCCGTGAATGTGGGAATTTTTTTGAGGCATGTCAGAATGTCCAGTAGCATGGTATTTACCCAAAATAGTTTGATTAACGAAAGATTTTCAGAATGCTTGAGGCTTTCGCATTGGCAAAGTTCAAAATATGTAGGGAACTTTGCGGGGACAAGATGCCAGTTTTCAGTTTGTTAAAGGCAGGCAGCGATTTAATTTCTGGAAGTTTGGGCATTTTCTTCACACCCATCAGAAAATGAAGTTTGGACAGGATTACCACATCGCTTAATGTTAACCCTCCTCCGCTATTATAGTCCCAGTTTTCCGCATTCAGGGGTACCTCAACAAGTTCTTGTGGAAGCCCGGCGTGCGCCAAGACATACGCTCCGACCCTTGCCTGCAGTGCATCCATCACATTGAATATGTCCCCCTGCGACCAAAAGTCATGGGGAAAGTTCTCGGCAAAAGCTAGGATGGGCAGTTTTCCAATATTTGCAATCAACCCGGCTAGTTGGGCGCTTTTAGGGTTGATCCCAGAAATTTGATCCGCCATGACTTGGCAAATTTTTGAAAGATAGAGGCTGTCGACCCACTCGTCGATTATCATTTGCTTTAAAAAATCATCCTGCATCGAAAATGTCTCATCCAAACAATAGTCAATAACGAGGTTTTTTGTTGCCGACAAGCCTAGCCGATAACAGGCATTATGGCAATTGTTAATCGGAGGTCCAGGTAAATATAAACCGCTGTTGGATAATTTCACCAGTTTCAGAGCAATGCTTGGTTCCACCTGCATGGCTTGTATTGCTTGTTTGAAGCCTATATCGCGCGATAATAAAGACTTTAATTTGTGCACAATATGAGGAATGGTTTTAACTCTTAAGTTTTCACTTCGGAAGTCTTGGTAAAAAACTTGGTAAAATTGGCTAGAGCGAGTGTCTTGAGGGATTGTTTCCTCTTCAATTTCAATGTAGCTCGTTGGGGCTAAGGCGGAATTATAACCCTGCCAGCCCAATACTTTATAGGAAATCCGAAGTACTTGGACTTTAGTCGCGGCTACGCAAGTTGCCGTGTAGGTAACACCACCGCATATAGGGAACTTGGTTAAGTCGCTATGGGCTGGAATCTCGTATGAATTGTGATCATCCAACTCTATACGCACTACGCCTTCGACTAGGTAAAACAGATACCTTGCCAATTGATCCCGTTTAAACAATACGGTGCCTTTGCAGAAAACCTCAGCGCTACGACTCCAGGAATAGGCTTGTATTTCTTCGCTTGGAAAACTTCGGATTGGGATAAGACGCTGGAGGGTCTCCGGCGTGATTGGCAGCGGTTTGTAAGAGGCTCCATCTAGTTTTTGGGATAACTCATCAGGCTTGAATGATTCTTCTATATCGGAATCAATGCCAAATAAGTCTTTAAGTAAATTCATTAATCACTGTCACCTTTAACAGGCCGTTCCCTGGGGAATTGCGTGGTATTAGCGCAAGAGGTATTGCTTTGGAAAAAATAAATACCCAATGCAGGAACAGGATAAGCGTATTACAGCATTTTCAACATCAAAGAGTTACTAGATAGCTGGCATGTAAGGAGAAGATATTCAGTTAACATGAAACGTTGGCTGAATATCCCTTTATTATGTATATATTAAAGATGAAGATGCTGTACATAAATATATCCCCATGCTTCACATACCCTTTTCAGAAATGTATGCCAACCAATCATTGCAACAGGATATAGCGCAACAAGTCACTCTTCGATTTTACAAACGCTGTAAGGGTAGACTGCTTCCTAGCCCTTAGACAGTCTATTTCATATTTTGGCTAACAACTTAAGGCGGTACAGTTTAAGGTTAAGCCCGTTCGTGGTGAGCTTGTCGAACCATGAATGGCTTAACCGTCCACCCTTCGACAAGCTCAGGGCGAACGGTTAAACCTTTGGCGATATTGTCCCGCTTTAAGTTGGTAGCCCTTATTTTTATGGACTGAAGCTATTTTATTCCACGGTCACAGATTTGGCTAAATTTCTAGGCTGGTCCACATCAGTTCCCTTAATGATGGCGACATGGTAAGCGAGAAGTTGCAAAGGAATGGTATAGACAATCGGTGCAATCACCTCACGGGTTGCAGCCACACGCAAAAGTTTGACGTTAGGCACATTTCCCATAGGGGCGTCAACGTCTGCGAAAACGAATAGCTGGCCCCCCCTTGCATGGACTTCTTGTAGGTTGGACTTAAGCTTTTCCAACAAATCGTTGTTTGGTGCCACGGAGATGACAGGCATATTGCTATCGATCAATGCCAATGGCCCATGTTTCAATTCCCCAGCCGGATAAGCCTCAGCGTGTATATAGGATATTTCCTTGAGTTTCAACGCGCCTTCCATAGCCACCGGATACTGTGCTCCCCGTCCGAGAAAAAGAGCGTGTTCCTTGTCACCAAAAAGTTGCGCCCATTGCTCAATCTCGCCCTCCAATTCAAGCGCATGACGGATTTGGTTTGGAAGCCGGTACAATTCGTTTATTATCTCCGCCTCATGTTCGACGGTGAGTTTGTCATTGCGACCTAAGGCTATCGCCAACATGAGTAAGGCGGTCAATTGTGTGGTGAATGCTTTGGTGGATGCAACGCCAATTTCAGGGCCTGCACGGGTCATCATGTTGAATTCAGATTCCCTTACCATCGAACTTTCAGGCACGTTGGAAATCGCTAGAGTGTGTGCGTACCCTAAGCGTTTGGATTCTTTCAGTGCGGCTAGAGTATCGGCGGTTTCGCCAGACTGGGATATCGTCACGAACAGCGTAGCGGGGGCAACGATATGATTCCTATAACGGAACTCACTGCCCACTTCCACATTGCAGGGAATTCCGGCTAGGTCTTCTATCCAATAACGTGCGATCATGCCGGCATGATAACTCGTGCCACAGGCAACGATTTGCACCGCTTTGATTTTGGCAAAAGCTTGTTTGGCATCAAGGCCAAAGGCGGCTTCTAGTAATAATCTGCCGGAATGTATCCGTCCGTCCAGGCATTTTTCCACGGCGACCGGCTGCTCGTGAATTTCCTTTTGCATAAAATGCCGGTAAGCACCCCGTTCTACCGCATTTGACGATAATTTCGTCTCGTTGATCGTCCGTTCAATCGGCTCGCCGGATTTGTCATAAACGACTATTTGATCCGCATTCAGGACCGCTATGTCTCCGTCTTCAAGAAAGATGAAGCGCTTGGTTTCATCCACTAAGGCAAAAATATCCGAGGCGATAAAGTTCTCGCCGATACCCAGTCCTACAACTAGGGGGCTGCCATGCCGGGCGCCAACCAGAGTATTTGGTTCCCTAGTGCTGATGACACCAATGGCGTAAGCACCTTCCAGAATTTCGGCAGTTTTGCGCACTGCCTCCACCATGCTCGCGCCTTGTTCCATGAAATACTGGATTTGATGGGCGATGACCTCGGTGTCGGTTTCCGATGTGAATTCATAGCCGTGTTTCTCTAGTGACGTACGCAATTTGTCATGGTTTTCAATGATGCCGTTATGCACCACTGCGACGGAGTCCCTGGATAGATGGGGATGGGCGTTGCGTTCTGCTGGTACGCCGTGGGTTGCCCAACGGGTATGGGCGATGCCCGCTTTGCCATCCACGGGTTCTTTAGCCAACAGGGTTTCCAGTTCCTTGATCTTGCCAAGGCTGCGGGCGCGATTGATGTCACCGTTTTCATTGATCACAGCAATGCCTGCCGAATCGTAACCCCGGTATTCAAGCCGGCGCAACCCTTCGAGCAATACTGGCGCAATCAGACGGTGGGCGATGGCTCCGACGATTCCACACATGATTCAATCCCCTTTCTTTATTGGACGTTGCCAACCAGGAATGGTGGCCTGCTTTGACCTGCTAAGGCTTAACTCACCTTCGGGTGCGTTTTTAGTGATGGTCGATCCTGCCCCGATGGTGGCATTCTTTCCTACTGTGACGGGTGCCACTAGTTGTGTGTCTGAGCCGATGAATGCGCCATCTTCAATGATAGTCAAATGCTTGTTGGCACCGTCATAGTTACAAGTGATTGTCCCTGCACCTACGTTTACTTCAGAGCCTACAATGGCATCACCGATATAGCTTAAGTGGTTTATTTTAGTGGATTTACCAATGTTGCTTTTCTTGATTTCGACAAAATTGCCTATATGTGCGTTTTCACCGATATTGCTTTCAGGACGGATGCGGGCAAAAGGCCCTATGCGGCTGCCGGCACTGATGTTGGCTTTTTCGATCACAGAGTTGGCAAAAATTTCCACGTCGTCATCGATTTGACTGTCCTTAAGCAGAACGTTGGGACCAATTTTTACCCGGTTACCCAACTTGATTTTTCCTTCAAGTACTACATTCACATCAATCTCCACATCTTGCCCGTGGGTGACGATTTCTCCCCGTAGATCGAATCGTGAGGGGTCAAGGAGAGTGATGCCAGATTCCATCAATGCTGTAGCCTGGTGCAACTGGTACACCCGTTCGAGTTGTGCAAGCTGGACCCGGTTATTAATGCCCAGTACTTCGCTTTGCTCTGCGGGCTGGGTAGTCTCCACATAAACCCCGTCTGCTACGGCAAGGGCGATAATATCGGTCAGATAATATTCCCCTTGGGCGTTTAGGTTGGTCAGCCGGTTAAGCCAACCTTTTAGCATCTGTCCATTGACGGCAAGAATGCCCGTGTTGACTTCACAAATCTCACGTTGCAGTGGGCTGGCATCTTTTTCCTCCACGATTCTGATTACGTTGCCTTTTTCATTGCGCACAATACGCCCGTACCCGGTTGGATCGTCCAAGTTAACCGTCAATAGCCCTATACCGTTTTTGTAGGCATCTTCGATCAGCAGTTTGACGGTAGCCAATTTTAACAATGGCACGTCGCCGTATAGAATCAGTACAGTGCATCCCGTTGCTATCCAATCGGCCACTTGCATTACGGCATGGCCTGTGCCTAGCTGCTGCTTTTGTTCGGTCCATTCAGCTTCCAGATTGCCAACAGTTGACAAGACTTGTTTCCCACCGTGGCCGTAAATCACATGGACGGAATTATCCCCCAACTGCATGGCTAAGTCATGGACATGCGCCAAGAGAGTTTTTCCACCAATTTTGTGGAGAACTTTGGGCAGTGATGATCGCATACGCGTACCTTGGCCAGCCGCTAGAATTATGGTTTGTAATCTCATATACAGCGTTTTTAATATCGAAGAGTTACTTGTTAAGTTATATCATTTTGCAAAGCAATTCAAACGCAGGATGGTTTGATTGGGTGCCATTTATTATTATACGCGTTTAAATGATTGCTTGGCATATATTTATTAAAAGGGTATTTGAAGTATTTGGATATATTTATGTACAGCATTATCATCTTAAAAAACATACCTAAAACAGACATTCCTTTAACCCTTCAGGTTAACCGAATAACCTGCGCTATCATACCCACTACCAAGTGACTCTTTGATATTAGAAATGCTGTAACACATACGAAAAAAACCCGGTAAGCCTGTGAAAATAAGAATTTATTTTCAAAGGGCCAGCCGGGTTCTCATGCAGTGGCTACTGCCTAGCGGTTTTTCCTCCACCGCTCCAAAGTACGCAATTGGGCTACCGCTTCAATCAACTCAACTTGCGCTTTGGTATAATCCAATTTTTCAGACCGGTTACTCAGCGCTTCTTCCGCACGGCGTTTTGCTTCAGTGGCGGCGGCTTCGTCAATGTCTTTTGCCCTTACCGCCCTGTCGGCCAGTATGGAAACCATGTGGGGCTGCACTTCTAAAATCCCCCCCGACACAAAAAACGGCAAGGTTTGGTCATCGTCAGTTTTTACCCTTACTTCACCGGCCCGAAGACGGGTAAGCAAGGGTGCGTGGCGGGCTGCAATACCGACATCGCCCTCTTCTGCCGGAGCAATAACCAGTTCCGCTAGGCCAGAATAAATTCTTTCCTCCGCGCTGACAATATCAACATGGATTGTCATGGTCATAATCTTAAGGTTCTCCGAACAGATTGGTTAAGCGGCTAGGCGTTGCGCTTTTTCTATGGCTTCGTCAATAGTGCCTACCATATAGAATGCCTGCTCAGGTATGTCATCGTATTCACCCGCCACGATGCCCTTAAAGCCCGCGATGGTGTCTTTTAACGAAACATACTTACCTGGCGAACCTGTAAATACTTCTGCTACATGGAAAGGTTGCGAGAGGAAGCGCTGCACCTTGCGGGCGCGGGACACTACCAGTTTGTCTTCCTCTGACAACTCATCCATCCCCAGAATGGCGATGATATCACGCAACTCTTTGTAACGTTGCAGGATACCTTGGACTTTTCGAGTCGTGTCGTAGTGATCGGTGCCAATCACTAAAGGGTCCAATTGGCGGCTTGTCGAGTCCAGCGGATCCACTGCCGGATAGATACCCAACTCTGCAATCTGCCGAGATAATACCACAGTGGCATCCAAATGTGCGAAGGTTGTTGCAGGCGACGGGTCGGTCAAGTCGTCAGCAGGTACATAAACGGCTTGGATGGATGTGATCGATCCCGTTTTCGTTGAGGTGATGCGTTCTTGCAACACACCCATTTCCTCGGCTAAGTTTGGCTGATACCCCACGGCGGAGGGCATGCGGCCTAACAGTGCCGACACTTCGGTTCCAGCGAGTGTGTAACGGTAAATGTTGTCGATGAACAACAAAACATCAAGGCCTTGTTCACGGAAATATTCGGCGATTGTCAACCCTGTCAATGCAACGCGTAGCCGGTTGCCGGGGGGTTCGTTCATCTGGCCGTAAACCATGGCGACCTTGTCCAACACGTTGGAATCTTTCATTTCATGGTAGAAGTCATTGCCTTCGCGGGTACGTTCACCCACCCCGGCGAAGACCGACAGACCACTATGTGCCTTGGCGATGTTGTTGATCAACTCCATCATGTTGACGGTTTTGCCCACGCCGGCACCACCGAACAAGCCGACTTTGCCGCCTTTGGCAAACGGGCATACCAAATCAATGACCTTGATACCGGTTTCCAGCAATTCGTTGCCGCCCGCCTGGTCTTCAAAGCTTGGTGCCTTACGATGTATCGCCCAACGCTCAGTTTCTCCTACCGGTCCTTTTTCGTCTATGGGCTGGCCGAGTACGTTCATGATGCGCCCTAGGGTTTCCCTGCCTACTGGAACCGAAATTGCCGCGCCGGTTTTTTCCACCGGTAAGCCGCGTTGCAATCCATCGGTTGTGCCCATGGCAATGGTTCTAACCACGCCATCGCCTAATTGTTGCTGTACTTCCAGAACCAAATTGGCGCTTTCGACCCTCAACGCCTCGTAAATTTTTGGCAACGATTCGCGTGGAAACTCCACGTCGACAACGGCACCGATGATTTGAACGATTTTGCCCGAACTCATGTTTCGTCCTCTTATAATTTAATCAAACTGTAGGGCGGCCTTTAAGCCGCCGGTAGCCTATGAAGACCACCCTACAAAATCAATGACCTCAAGGTCACCCTACAAAATCGGCTAGACTGCAGCCGCGCCACCGACAATCTCGGAAATTTCCTGGGTAATTGCCGCCTGGCGGGCTTTGTTGTAAATCAACTGCAATTCACTGATGAGCTTGCCCGCGTTGTCCGAGGCGCTTTTCATGGCCACCATGCGTGCAGCCTGTTCGCACGCATTGTTTTCCACCAACCCTTGGAATACGATGGATTCGACATAGCGGACTAGCAAGTCGTCCAACACGTCCCTGGCATCTGGTTCGTATAGATAATCCCAGTGTCCCGCCAATTCAGGTGTGAGTTCATCGCTTTTGACCGGTAGCAACTGCTCAAGCTTCGGCTTTTGCGTCATCGTATTGACAAACTCGTTATAGCCCACATACAGTGCGTCAATCTTGCCTTCACGATAATCGTCCAGCATGGCTCTTATCACGCCAATAATGTCCTGGAGGTGCGGGCTATCGCCTAATTTAGTGGCTTGGGCGATGATCTTGGCACCGATTCCGTTGAAGAACGAACAGCCCTTTTGTCCGATGACCGAGATGTTAACTTCGACGCTTTCCTTTCCCCAATTGCGGAACTGGCGCAGTGATAGCCTGAACAGGTTTGAGTTAAGCCCGCCGCAAAGCCCGCGGTCGGAGGAAAGGATGATGACACCCACACGGCTGACGGTTCTATCCACCATGAACGGGTGGGTGTACTCCGGTTTGGCGTGTGCCAGATGGCGGATGATTTGGGCGATTTTTTTGGAGTAGGGGCGGGTGGCAAGCATTCTAGTCTGCGTTTTGCGCATTTTGCTGGTTGCCACCTTTTCCATTGCTCGCGTGATTTTCTGAGTATTCTTGATACTCGCAATCTTCACTCGAATTTCTTTACCTACGGCCATGTCTTTAACCTTTACCAGGCGTGAGTTGCTTTAAACTTTTTGATTGCCGCGTCAATGCCGGATTGGATGTCGTTGTTGTAATCACCCGTTGCGTTGATCGTTTGCAACAATTCCGCATGTTCGGTTTTGACATAGTTCTGTAGCGCTTCCTCGAAGTCGCGTATTTTGTTGACTTCAATGTCGTCAAGCAGGCCCTCGTTGGCTGCATACAAGGAGACGGCCATTTGCGCCACGCTGTAAGGCGCGTACTGGTTCTGCTTCATCAATTCGGTCACGCGCTGGCCGCGTTCAATTTGTTTGCGTGTGCCTTCGTCCAAATCTGACGCGAATTGCGCAAAAGCGGCCAGTTCGCGAAATTGTGCCAAGTCAAGCCGGATGCCGCCGCCCAGTTTCTTAATGATCTTGGTTTGCGCCGCCCCACCCACGCGGGACACTGAAAGGCCCGCATTCACCGCCGGGCGTATGCCTGAGTTGAACAGGCTAGTTTCCAGGAATATCTGGCCATCGGTAATGGAAATGACGTTGGTTGGCACGAAAGCCGATACGTCACCCGCCTGGGTCTCAATGATGGGCAGGGCGGTTAGCGACCCGGTCTTCCCCTTGACGCTGCCACCCGTCAGCTTTTCGACTTCGTCGGCGTTGATGCGGGAAGCGCGCTCCAGCAAGCGGGAGTGCAGGTAGAATACGTCACCCGGATAGGCTTCGCGGCCTGGCGGACGGCGCAACAGCAATGAAACCTGGCGGTATGCCCAAGCCTGCTTAGTCAAATCGTCATAAATGATCAACGCGTCCTCGCCACGGTCGCGGAAATATTCCCCAATGGTGCAGCCGCTGTAAGGGGCGATGAATTGCAGCGCGGCGGATTCCGAGGCAGAAGCCACGACAATAATAGTGTGGTCCAATGCGCCGTGTTCTTCCAGTTTGCGGACGACATTGGCGATGGAGGATTGCTTCTGGCCGATGGCGACATAAATGCACTTTACGCCAGTGCCTTTCTGGTTGATGATCGTGTCAATGGCGATGGCGGTCTTGCCAGTCTGGCGGTCACCGATGATCAATTCGCGTTGGCCGCGACCGATTGGGATCATTGCGTCAATCGACTTCAAACCAGTTTGCAGCGGTTGGCTGACCGACTGGCGCGCAATCACGCCGGGTGCGATTTTTTCGATGGGCGAAGTGAGTGTGGTGTTGAGCGGACCCTTGCCGTCAATCGGGCTGCCCAAGGCATCTACGACGCGGCCCAAAAGCTGTTCGCCAACCGGCACCTCAAGAATTCTGCCAGTGCATTTTACGGTGTCGCCTTCGGCCAAATGGTCGTAGGAGCCTAGGACCACGGCACCCACCGAATCTCTTTCCAAGTTTAGAGCCAAGCCAAACGTGTTGCCGGAAAATTCCAACATTTCGCCTTGCATCACATCGCTCAATCCATGCACACGGACGATGCCGTCGCTTAAGCTAACAATGGTTCCTTCGGTGCGCGACTCAACGCCTAGGTCGAAGTTTTCGATTTTACTTTTAATGAGTTCGCTGATTTCTGAGGGGTTTAATTGCATGATTCGTTTACTCGCTCTAGTTGTAGAGTCGCTTGGCCAAGCGCTGGATTTGTCCACGTACGGATGCGTCAATGACGCGATCCCCTGCTTTGATCAATACGCCACCAATCAATGTTTCGTCGGTTTGCACGTTTAAATGCGGCTGTTTCCCTAGCGTTTGTTGCAGCACCGTGGTGATTTGAGCAAGCTCCGCATCGTCAAGTGGGAAGGCCGTACGGACATCCGCGACAATATAGCCTTCATCATCCGCACGAAACTGCTCAAATTGCTCGCTGATTAAATTAACCACGCCCAAACGCCGATTGGCAACCAGCAGGCGCACAAGGTTCTCGCCCTCAACGTCCAGCCTGCCTTGGCACAAGTCCAATAAGGCGCGTATAAAACCCTCCTTATTGGCATTGGGGTTGGCTGCGGCAAGCGAAATCTGTGGATTCTGTATGACAGCAGCCAAAAAGGCCAGTGACTCCGACCATTTCGAAGTCGTGCCGGTTTGTTTTGCCCTTTTATAAGCAGCCGTCGCGTAGGGCCTGGCCAAAGTCGCTAATTCACTCATCAGGCTTGACCCAGTTGATTGCCAAGGTTGTTAATGATTTCCCTGTGTTTGTTGATATCGACTTCCTTGCGTAAAATTTGCTCGGCGGCGGCAACCGCAAGAGCAGCCACTTGATGGCGCAATTCTTCCTTAGCCTGCTGGATTTCCCGTTCAATTTCGGCCCTGGCTGCGGTTTTGATGCGTTCGCCCTCCTGCTTGGCGGCTTCCCTTTTTTCATCGGCCAAATCAGTGGCGCGCTTTTGCGCCAGATTGACAATGTCGACTGCTTGGTCTTTGGCATCTTTCAGGACTAATTTGGCCTTCTTGTCGGCCAGTTCCAAGTCATGCTTGCCTTTTTCGCCTGCCGCTAGGCCGTCTGCGATTTTCTTTTTGCGCTCTTCTAGGGCTTGCAACAAAGGCGGCCAGACATACTTCTGGGTGAAAAACACCAGAAGCACAAAGGTGATCATCTGCCCGATTAGAGTGGCGGTTATACTCACAGCGCTTTCCTCATAGCTTTAGACTAAAGAGACGATAGGCTTATCGTCTGCTCCGGATTACTTAGGCAGGAACGGGTTTGCGAAGGTGAAGAACAGAGCCAAACCCACGCCGATCATAGTTACCGCGTCCAACAGACCGGCAACGATAAACATTTTAACCTGCAACATGGGGACCAATTCCGGCTGGCGGGCAGCGCCTTCCAAGAATTTTCCACCGAGCAGCCCGAAACCGATGGCGGTTCCCAGAGCGCCCAAACCTAAAATGATGCCCACGGCGATAGCCGTCATGCCTTGTATTGTTGCGATTTCCATTTTTCCTCCAAAGTGACAGATTGAGTTTAAAAAAACAGATTACTAGTGGTCTTCGTGAGCCAGGCTCAGGTAGACGACGGTCAGCACCATGAAGATAAAGGCTTGCAAGGTGATGATAAGGATGTGGAACACGGCCCAAGGGAAGCTCAACGCGGGTTGCACCCACCAAGGCAGCAAGGCAATCAGGATAAAGATCAACTCGCCTGCGTACATGTTACCGAAAAGTCGCAGCCCCAAAGAGACGGGCTTGGCGAGGTATTCAACCGCATTTAATAATAGATTGAAGGGGATGAGCAGCCAGTGGTCGAACGGATGGAACACTAATTCTTTGGCGAAGTGGAACACACCCTTGACCTTGATGCTGTAGAAAATAATCAGCAAAAACACCGAGATCGACATAGCGAAGGTTTCGTTGAGGTCGGTGCTGGGAACCACGCGCAAATATTGTATGCCAAACAGCGAGGCAATGGCGGGCAGCAAATCGACCGGCAACAAGTCCATGGTGTTCATCAGGAACACCCAGCAAAAAATTGTCAGCGCAAGCGGTGCAATCAGTTCGTTCCGTCCATGGAAACTGTCTTTTACTTGGGTGTCGACGAACTCAACGATCATTTCGACGAAATTCTGCAATTGGCCAGGCACATCACTGGTGGCCGAATCCGCCGCTTTTTTGAAAATATAGACAAAAATAAAGCCGAGCAGACCGGCGAAAAACAGCGTGTCCAGATTGAAGGTCCAGAAGCCCTCGCCGATTTTCAAGTCGGTCAAATGGTGGACGATGTATCCGGTTGCACCGCCTGAATCATGTACTTCGCTTGCCATTTTATCTCACTATTGCTGATAGTTACTTAATATAGTAGTGAAAACCAAAAAACCGCCATCACCGCCGCGAAGGCAATGAATAAGGGCAAAGCCGAAACGCCGGGCAGATGGAAGGCGATGACGAACAAGAGGCCGGTCAGCGCTAGTTTTACTGTTTCGCCGATATAAAAAGCCCTGACCACTTGATGTGCCGTTTTGCCGGGGTCTTTGCGCCCAAACAGGAAGGCAAAGACTAGGTTCGGCAGGAAGCCAATCAATCCACCAAGCAACGCGGACACGCCTTGTTCCCTTCCGGCTAGCGCCCACGCCAAAACCAACCCGCCAAGGACGGTCAGCAATTGAAGCTGGAGCACTCTTCTGACTAGGTTAAATAGACCAGCCCCGCCCATCTGCAACCCCCTTATGAACTTTGGGAATAATATCAATAGGCACGAAAAAGATCAACGACATGGACTGTTGCTTAGTTGTGACATTTCATTTTGGCAAAGGTCTAACATAAGCTACACTTAGGTTTCAAAGTTCCACAGCCTATGGCTGGCACAAAAACGTTCGTAAAACCTTATGGAAACCGTCATGGCAGAGTCCTTTAAGCCCTTGATCAAAGCCCGCGTCAGAGAATTCATCATTCCGCCGATCAACGACGGGCTGGTGCTGGGTAAGGATGCGCCGATTGGATGCCTTGCCATCCGCCGCGCCCTGGAACTGCTGATGGTGCCGTCGTTCGAGCAGGTCGCAATCGACGACGATGTTATCAGCGATATCCTCGTCCGAGCCAGCCTGTTGCGGCGCGTTACCAAAGATCGATTGGTCGAATTCGTCCTGAAGCGCATCAAACCCCTGATGGGTCCAGAAGAAGTCCTGCACCTTGAATTGTCCGTGGAGGTGCTGCTTGAGGATGATGCCTTGTGAAGCTGTTGCGGGTGCGTGATGCCTTATGCCGCGCCAGGCAGATAGTCTATGTCGATAGCGAAGCCCATCCCAAACCGAACCGGGATACTAATTCGATACATGCGGTTTTCGCGGGGTATGCGGAAGCTCGCACCGCTAATTTTTTGGGGCTGGTGACGGAGAAGGAAATCGCCCGGTTTCCTCACCGCATATTCGGCGATCTGGTCAAGCCCGGCACCCCGCCGGCTGTGTCCGCAGACACGCTGCTCAGCAAACTACAAAAATCTCTGGACGCGATGGAATGGTTACTGGTTCCGGTCGTGGACAGGCTAGGCCAATTTATCGGCGCAGTCACGCAGGAAAGTATGTTGAGCGCATTGCTGCGGCGGGAAAAAACTTTGCTGACCGAAAGCCGTTTGATGAACGCATTATTGGAGAAGGATCGCGCCCAACTGTCCGCCTGGTCCCACCGTTTGTACGATCTACAGGATGCCAGCCGGGAGCTGATGGGCCTGCTTTCACACACCACTTTGCACACCGAACTGTTGCAGGTCGGCATTGAGTCCCTGGCCAAGCTATTGAACGCCCGTTATGGGGCCATTGCCCTCCTTGACGAACCTGGCGGCACGCTTAGCCAATTCATCCACACCGGCATGAGCGCGGAACAAGTCGCCAAAATGGATCATTATCCGGAAGGCAAGGGGCTATTGGGCGTCGTGATCGACACTAATGCTTGCTTGCGTTTGGATCATTTGGGCGACGACCCCCGCAGCGGTGGGTTCCCGCCCCACCACCCGGTTATGCGATCCCTGCTAGTCGTGGCGGTCTCCCATCTAGGCCCATTTCATGGGCGCATTTACCTCTGTGACAAACTGGATGGGAAAAGCTTTACCGCCGATGATGAAGCATTAGCGCTGAACTTTGCCCGGTCGCTCTCTTTAGTGCTAGACAACGCCCATGAAATCGAAGAAACCCGCTGCGCCAAGCAGCACTTGGCGGTAATGGCCCATTACGATGGCCTGACCGGCTTGCCCAACCGGGAGCTGTTGTTTGACCGCCTGGAGCAAGCCATCATCTATGGCCGCTGCAATCGCTCATTCATCAGCCTGTTGTTTTTGGATATTGACAACTTTAAACTGGTCAACGATACCTTGGGCCACCCCACCGGTGATCTGCTGTTGAAGACCATCGCCGAGCGCTTAAGCACCTGTGTGCGCGATGGCGACACCATCGCCCGTTTGGGCGGCGACGAATTTGTGTTTATGCTGCCCGGCCTTTACGATGCACAAGACGCCACCATCATCGCGCAAAAAGTGCAGGCAGCCTTGGCCCAGCCGATTCCGCTAGGCGGGCAGTCCACCGTCGTTTCGGCCAGTATTGGCATCGCGCTCTATCCCTCCGACGGCACCGACATTGAAGAATTGTTAAAAAAAGCCGATATGGCGATGTATCATGCCAAGGCGCAGGGCCGGAACAACTTCCAGTTTTTTACTGAAGCGATGAATGTCAACGCGCACCGGCGGGTGATGTTGGAAACGCATCTGCGGCTGGCCTTAGATGTGGGCGAAATGCACTTGTTTTACCAGCCCCAGTTCGATATCGCATCGAGGCGCTTGCTGGGTATGGAAGCCTTGTTGCGCTGGAACAGCGCTAAATTGGGACCGATGCCGCCCGACCAATTCATTCCGCTGGCTGAGGAAACCGGGCTGATTCTGCCCATAGGCGCTTGGGTGTTGCGCACCGCCTGCGCCCAGGCCAAGGACTGGCTGGACCGCGGCCTGCCTTTACAGCGTATGGCCGTGAACATTTCCGCGCGCCAGTTCGTGCAGCAGGATTTTTTTGCCACAGTGCGGCAGATACTGGATGAAACCCGCCTGCCCGCCACTAAGCTGGAAATGGAAATCACCGAAACGGTCTTGATGCATAGCACCGAGGCGACGATTACCCTGTTGCTGGCATTGAGCGGCCTGGGGGTGCATTTTTCGATTGATGATTTTGGCACCGGTTATTCCTCGCTGAGCTACCTCAAGCGCTTCCCCATCGGCACCTTAAAAATCGACCAGAGCTTCGTGCGCGATATCGTGACGGACAGCAGCGACGCGGCCATTGTCACCGCCATCATCGCGATGGCGGAAAGCCTGAACTTGGACACCGTGGCGGAGGGCGTGGAAAGCGAGGAGCAATTGCAGTTTCTGCTGGCCCGCCGCTGCCATTGCGCCCAGGGCTATCTGTTGGGGCGGCCTATGCCGGCGGAAGAGATCGAGCGTTTGTTTTTAAACTAACGCAATGCTCTTAACGTTGCGTCGTAGCGCCGTTGCGTGAGGCAAAAAATCTTTGCCTATTGAGTGACATCCCGCATTGCGAGTAAAGCAAGAGAAGTCCTCACGCAACGGCGCTACGACGCAACGTAAAAGCGCAAGTGGTGGGTGATGCAGAAATGTCCAGGTTGACTGTGACGGGCCTGACCGGTTTTTTCCTTAGGGTGCGACGGGGTTTGCAACCCGTCGCTAACGTTTTGTGCAAAGCAACAGCACCCGGCACAGTACAAAACATTGCGGACGGGATGACATATCCCGTCCGGCTTCAGACCGCCCCGAAAGGCGGTTTTTTGTGGCACTAAACGGAAACTATCAAGCTTCCGAATGCTTGCGGCGTGAAAAGCCGAACAGGCCGGCCAAGGCCGGGGCGACGAAGAAAATAGCAGCAGGCAGCGGGGTGGCCACGGGGGCGGCGGCGTTGCCGCGGATTTGCACATCCAAGCCAAACTGGTTGATGGCATCCTGCACAGAACCGGTTTCGGTGATGGATCCCGTCGCCCCCGCTCCCAGCGTCGGCACATAGCCCGACAGGGAAGAGGTGTACATCACGGTTTGGGTTAAGATGGCTCCACTCCCGGCTGCCGCGAATTCTTCAATCAATACGCCACTCAGTCCGCCGCCTTGACTGGCCGGGGCATAGAGGTTGTAACCGAAAAAGAGAGGGTTGCCACCGTTGGCAGCCTCAGCCGCCGTCAAATTAGCATAATCGCTGCTGTTCGCCGCATAGAATCCGACAATCCCTGCCCCACCGGTGTTACTGGAGGTGTTGCCCTGTGTGGCGTTTATTCCCCCCGCAACTCCTACAAAGATAAAGTCTGAGGGGTTATAGGTGATTCCGAGCGAATTGGACCCAACCGGTGCATAGGCTGAGGTGGGCAGGTTGGAGGCCTGGTCCAACAGGATCGTAGCCGCCGAGACGGTTCCAGCGTAGGTGAAGGTGCCGAGTAGGGCGGCCAAGGCTAAAGTGGTTTTTTTCATGCGATGATCTCCGTGAGCGTTTATTGGGTTGGATCGTTGTTTAAAGAGCGATTTTAGTTTCGCATAGCCCAGGTTATTTGTAAAATGCATAATATGAATCGACTTGATACGTATTTTGCATAATGATTGACCTGAAACTCATCCAACACGCTGTCGCCCTAGCCCAGCACAGAAACCTTACCCGCACGGCTGAATTATTGGGCATCAGCCAGCCCACCCTCAGCCGCAATATTGCCAGCTTGGAAGACGCGCTGGCGGTTCGGCTGTTTGACCGCAGGCCGGACGGGGTAGTGACTACCGATTTCGGCAAGCTGCTGGTCGAGCAAGGCTTGGGGCTGCTGCAAAACGCCGCCGGCTTGGAGCGGGAACTCATGCTGCTGAAGGGCTTGGAAACTGGCGAACTGGTGGTCGGTGCCGGGCCATACCCGTTGGAAATGTCCGTAGGCACTGCGCTGGCCCGGCTGCTGGGCAAACATCCGGGGCTGCGAGTGGAAGTGATGGGCTTGGATTGGCGCACAATTTTGGCCCATGTGCTGGCGGGCAAGGTGGACATTGGTGTGGTGGAATTGGCATCCGTGAAGGGCGAAGCGGAAGTGGCAACGGAAAGCCTCCCCGCCCACCCCGGGGTGTTTTACTGCCGTGCCGGGCATCCGCTGCTGGCAAAGACTGCCCCCAGCTTTGCCGAGGTTTTCGCCTACCCCTATGTGGGAACGCGCCTGCCCCCGCGCATTGCGCAGGCGTTCATTGGCATACTGCCGACTGCCCACATTGACCCCAACAGCGGCGAATTTGTGCCGCCGATCAGCGTGGCCTCGGTGCGCACCGCTAGGGATGTCGTCTTGCACAGCGATGCCGTCTCCGTCGCCGGCCTCCGCCAGATTGGCTACGAATTGGCCGACGGTCTATTGGGTGTGGTTGACTTCCACCCGCCTTGGTTGGTCAGCAGCTATGGCTTCGTCTACCGGCGCAACCGCACCTTGTCCCCGGCCACCCTGGCATTTATGGCAGAAATGCGGGCGGTGGAAGCGGAGATTGCCGCCGAGGAGGCCAGTGTGTCTTGACCTTAGATGATTCCTCAGAAACAACATCCCATCAAGAATCTGTTCCCTAGCAAAAATAAGTCCACGAAAATCACGAACAATTCCTCCGCAAATAACCTTGCCAAGCTGGTGCTTGGCGTTCCTTTTGGGAGCGCCAAGCACCAGCTTGGCCTGTGGACGGGATGTTTTTTATTGGATAACGCCTTAGTTCTCCACACTGACCACTAGCCAATAGCCATTCCTCTCCCTGCCTGCAATCTGCGGATATCCGCCAGCAAGTCCTTGGATGGCTGCCAGCATTTGTTAATCAACATGCAAAAATTACCAGGTTTCCGGGGAAATCAACATTGAATTTTTTCCACCACGGAGTTGTGTAACTATCCGGTGTTTTTGCCGGAGTAACCTGGGGTGTTAGGTAACCTGAGTTCGGGATAAGACATCAGGCTTTGGCTAATGTGTTTACCCGGATCAGTGACAGAGTGGGCTTGTCATCGGACAAGCAGTAGGCGATGATTCCGGCCATGAGGTTGACGGCGAAATTGAAG